>PMEC01000248.1 GCA_003155705.1 Bacteroidales bacterium | reverse complement strand
TTCAAAACGCTTTTATCGCTTGTTCCTGCTATCTATATGAGTGATTATAAAGATCTAAAGACGACGGGTGATTTTGCTTTATCGGGTACTGCAAAGGGAATTTACAGCGATGCAGACAGTACTTTACCCGATGTCACCCTGAATCTTGTTGTGAATAATGGTTTGATAAGTTATCCGGCCCTTCCCGAGAAAATCTCGAACATTGGAATAAATGTAAATGTTTTTGCAAACGGAAAAAATCTTGACAAAACAATTATCAATCTGGATAAATTCCACATGGAGCTTGCCGGAAGTCCGTTTGATATGACTTTTTCCCTGAAGACGCCGATGAGCGATCCTGATTTCACTGCAACTCTTCATGGAAAGATTGACCTGGCTGCCCTTTCAAAAGCAATTCCACTCGGTAACATCAAATTGACTGGCATTTTCGACATGGCGATAAGTATGGCAGGCAAGCTGTCAATGATAACAAAAGAACAATATGAAAGCTTTAAGGCTGATGGCACTTTGGATGTAAAAAACATATTAGTTGCCATGTCAGGCTATCCTGAAGTGAGGATTAACAACGCATTATTCTCATTCACACCGGCATATGCTGAAATGAAGAAAGCGGATATTATAGTTGCCAGGACCAGTGATTTTTCAGTCAATGGCAGATTTGAAAACTATATACCCTATGTATTCAGAAATGAGACATTAAAGGGTAATCTGACTATGCAATCCAGGCAGGTAGATGCCACAGCAATTATGGCAGCTATGACACCTGATACAACTGCTGTTACAAATACGAAAACAGACACAATATCCCTCTCTGTCATCCCGGTTCCAAAAAATATAGATTTTGATTTCAATGCATTTATCAAAAAATTCAGCTATGATAGTATTAAAGCAGAAAATGTTAAAGGGAAAATATCAGCAAAGAAGGGAGTTTTAACTATCAGGGATGCTGGGTTGGATATGCTTGGTGGCACGATATTAATGAGTGCCGATTATGATACCCGTGATACGCTTAAACCAGTGATGAAAGCTGATTTAAGCATGAAGAATATTGGCGTGAAAGATGCTTTCACTACATTTGCGATGGTTCAGAAGCTGGCTCCGGCCGCAAAAGGAATCGATGGAAAAATTAACGCTCAGCTTGTTTACCAGAGTCTGCTGGGCAAAGATATGATGCCGGTAATAAAAACTATTGATGGTTCCGGAAAACTTCAGTCAGATCAGATTACCCTTGTAGAATCACCCACATTTGATAAGATTAAAGGCGTATTGAAACTTGGAGATAAATCTAGTAACACCTTTAAAGATATTAACATAAGCTTTAAGATAAAAGAGGGAAGAGTGTATGTAACTCCCTTTGATGTAAAGTTTGGAAATATAAAGATGAATATCAGCGGAGATCAGGGATTGGATCAGACATTGAATTATCTGATTAAAACAGAGATTCCAAGAGCTAGCCTTGGTAACGCTGTTAATTCTCTGATTGATAATCTTTCATCGCAGGCAGCGCGATTTGGAATCGCGTATAAACCTGCAGATATAATAAAGGTTAATGTAAAGGTCACCGGTACTTTTGACAAACCGGAAGTTGCTCCGGCATTTGGAAACAGTTCTCCTGGTGGTGGAACTGGAACTGCTGCAGGAACAGCGAAAGAGACAGTAAAACAGGTAGTAAGCGGAGCTGCAGACAAAGGGAAGGATCAACTAAGGAGTGAAGCTGCCTCGGAAGGTGATAAACTGATCAAGGATGCTGAAGTGCGTGGACAGCAGTTGCGTGATGAAGCTGCCATTGCAGCCAAAAAGCTTCGTCAGCAGGCAGATTCATCAGGTGCAAAAATGGTTAATGGAGCAAACAATTTCCTGACAAAAGCTGCTGCCCAGAAAGGTGCAGATGCTCTCAGGAAGGAGGCAGATAAACATGGTAATCAACTTATTAAAGAGGCAGATGACAAGGCCAAAAAGTTAGTAGAAGAGGCTACAGCGAAAAAGGAGGAGATGATTAAGAAGATCTGACAAGATTTCTATAAAATTTAATTATTTCACAGAGTTACACTGAGATTACACTGAGGACCACTGAGAAAAATCTTAATTTATCCAATTCTCTGTGTAACTCTGTGTCTCCTTTGTGTATCTCTGTGCAACAAAAAAAGACTGTCATTGAAACAGTCTTTTTAATATTGGAAAATCCTAAATTAGAATTTCTTCTCCTTGATACGTGCTTTCTTACCGGTAAGATTGCGAAGGTAAAATATTTTTGCCCTGCGTACTTTGCCATGTTTGTTAAGTTCAATCTTATCAATAAAGGGTGAAGCAATCGGGAATATCCTCTCAACACCTATATTACCGGACATTTTCCTTACTGTGAAGGTTTCTGTATGTGCGCTTCCGCTTCTCTGGATAACAACACCACGGTACTGTTGAATTCTTTCCTTGTTACCTTCTTTGATCTTGTAATGAACAGTAACTGTATCGCCTGCCATAAACTTTGGAAATTCGTTTTTTACAGCAAATTCTTTCTCTACAACATTCATTAAATTCATCGCGCGAAGTATTTTATAATCTCAACTTTGTTTTTCAAAAATCGGACGCAAAGTTATGAATAATATTTTTAAAATCATTATCCCCCTTAAAAATGTTTTGTGAATAATATATTCCGTGGTGGAAATGTGGAAATGTGGAAATGTTGAAATGTCGAAATGTTGAATTTGTACTCTTCAACTCTTCAACTCTTCAACTCTTCAACTACTTCTCCTTAAACCGATCTCCTGTATTTTTTACTATAAACCTGTTCCATTCATCACCATAACCTGGCTGACTGAGTTTCGGATTCATCATCTTGTAACCTTTTGGAACAGCCTGTTTAACCTTCACATTTCCATCCACATATTTTGTGAAAAGAAATTTATAAAGGTCTTTCCATTCAGCAACAGTATGATTGCCGGCATTTACAGAATAATCAGTCAGATACTTAACAGCTGCTGCCTGGTCATCCTTGAACAGATCAGATGCTTCTTTATCAATATTCACACTTTCAGTCATATATTTATCTTCCAGCTCTTTCTGTTTACTCTGAAGATCCCCAATGAGGAGGCGTGTGCGTGTATAAGCAAAATTTGCTACCTGGTTAAAAACCCAGAATGCTGCATCCTCACTAAAAGTCATCATATCTCCATTGCCTTCAGCGAAGGAGTGAGGGACTTCTGTAATTCCGCAATACATTGGAGAGTAAACGGTATAATATGTATCATCTACTCCGAACCAGTCAATACCTCCAACCGCATCTGGCAACCATGAACGGCTCTGTGCGATGAAAGAGAAACCTGTCTGCATTGTTGAAATAGCTCTTTCGTTAAAATACTTCACATTGTCTACTTTCCACTCCATTGGTCTCCATTTAACTGTGCTTCCGTAAGGTCCTGCCCCCGGGTCTTTGGTCATATCCATTGGGGTATTCTGATAGTAATCTCTCATTATGTTTTTGACATCATTAAGATCAAGTTTCCTGTCTGGTTTAATCCAGAGAGGCATCCTGTTCTTCAGGTTTTCCCCCATTGCATAGTCGAGGTATTTGCCCATCTGGCTGTTAACCTTATTGAACCCTGACCATACTCTAGCTTCGCAAAACCTTGCACCTGAAAAATCAATAGGAGCATAAGCGTCACTGAAACTGAAATCTTTATCCTCTCCCTTAAACCAGCCATGGCTCCGGGCAACATCGATCACATCATAAGCATAGACGGTCTCAACCTCAGGATTGTAGATCTTGTTTATCTCCTTGGTTGTTATTGATTTCTTCCCATCTGCAAGTGGAAACGTGGTAATTCTGGGATGATTAGCATGACCGCAAATATAGCCATCAGGAATCCGGCGGGCTACCCATACCGCACCCTTTTTACCCGGTCCTTTTCCAATTAATTCCAGAATCCAGGCTTCATTCGGATCACCAATTGAGAAAGATTCACCTTCGCTGCAATATCCGTAGTCTGAAACTAGTTGGGAAAAAGTAAAAATCGCCTCTCTGGCATTTTTGGCTCTCTGAAGTGTAATATATATCAGACCTCCGTAATCCATCATAGCGAGAGAATCAGCTAATTCAGGACGTCCTCCGTATGTAGTTTCACCTATAGAAACCTGATGCTGATTCATATTACCGACAACAGAATAGGTGTGGGCAATCTGTGGGATCTTTCCAAGGTATTTTCCCGTATCCCATTCGTAAATATCAAGCATCGATCCGGCCGGCCAGTTTTTTGCAGGCCAATAATAAAGTTCTCCATATAAAACGTGTGAATCAGCCACATATGTTATCATAACTGATCCGTCTTTGGTAGCACCTTTTGTAAAAAGAAAATTTGTGCAGGCGTTTGTCGTTTGTTCGAACAGGAGGCTTGCAAAAAGGATTACCAGTATTGCTGCAAAATGTTTTTTCATAAACTCTGTATTTAGAATTTTTAAATTGAAATTTAAGGAATTGTGCAAAGGTAATAAGCTGAATAAAATATCAAAGAGGAAATCAGATCAAATTGAGGATATTTATGATATTTGCAATCTTTTCGTGGTCGGCAACTTTTCGGGAGAATTCTGTTTTTCCAACAGGNNAATTCCGGCAATTGATGCAATATTCGATTCATTTATTCCTCCACCTGCCATAATAATTATTCTGTTATCTGACTGTTTGACGAGATTCCTGATTATCTCCGATCCTTCTGAAGCATTATTCTTTTGTCCTGATGTCAAAACTCTTTCTGCACCTGATAAAATTATATCTTCAATTCCTTTAACCGGATCAAGACACATATCAAAAGCCCTGTGGAATGTAACTTCCATTGGCCTTGCAAATTCAATGAGCCTGGAGGTCCGTTCGATATCAATATTGCCGTCGCGAAGAAGAATTCCGACAACAATTCCGTCCGCTCCGGCTTCGCCGCATACCTCAATATCCCTCCTCATAATGTCAAATTCCGGATCTGAATAAAGGAAATCTGATCCTCTCGGTCTGATTATTACATTCAGCCCGATGGTAAGATTATTCCTCACTGAAACAATAGTGCCGTAACCGGGTGTTGTTCCTCCTTCAATCAGATTATCACAAAGTTCAACACGGTTAGCTCCGGCAGTCTGTGCAATTATTGCCGATTCAAGAGAATCTACACATATTTCAAGTTTAAATTTCACCTTTCATTTTTTTTGATTTTTTTCGTTTACCCCGTCCCTAAAGGGTGCGAAAAAAATCAAATACTCTTTTAAAAGTAAGGAGTAAAAATTTGATTTTCAAGCAACCTATAAAACGTTTTTACAATTTTCAAATTTATATTCATTTTAATAAAATTAATATTATTTTCTGTATAATTGTACATAAATTCTTATTAATATGAAACCAACATTATTAGTTTTAGCGGCAGGCATGGGCAGCCGTTATGGAGGAAATAAACAACTCGACGAGGTAGGACCATCGGGCGAAACAATCATTGATTATTCGATATATGATGCTATACGTGCCGGTTTCGGAAAAATCGTTTTTGTTATCAGACGCGATATTGAAGATCAGGTAAAAGAGAGATTTGTTGCACGGTTAAATGGCAAGATTGAGGTTGACTATGTATTTCAGGAAATTACAAACCTTCCTGAAGGAGCCAGGGTATCTCCGGAAAGGCAAAAACCCTGGGGTACAAGCCANNGATTATTACGGAGTTGAATCGTTTAAGATCCTGCGGGATTTTCTGGTTAATGATAAAGACCCAAATTGTTATTCTATTGTAGGTTATAAGTTAGGCAATACATTATCTGATCATGGACATGTCAACAGAGGTGTGTGCGGGGTGGGGGATAACGGGTTGTTAATAAATATTGTCGAAACCCGACAAATTGAAAAAACTGCAAATGGTGCCAAAGCACCCGGGCCTGATGGAAAAACTCTTCAATTTACTGGTAATGAGGTTGTTTCTATGAACCTTTGGGGATTTAAGCCGTCATGCTATAAATATCTTGGTAAGGAATTCCTTAATTTTATCAACAACCATGGAATGGACCTTAAGTCTGAACTCGACATACCTACATCTGTAGACAAGTTCGTTAAGGATGGTCAGATAACAATTAAAATACTTATGAGCAACGAACGGTGGTTCGGAGTGACTTATCGTGAAGATAAACCCTTTGTTGTAGAGAGTATTAATAAAATGATCAGCAAGGGAATATATCCGTCAAAGATATATTAAAAGATAGTTTTGAAAGATAAATAGCCACCCTGACTCAGGTCAGAGATGGCTTTTTACTTGCAAACATTGGTTTGTTTTTTGTATCCTGTCTGGCCCAATAACGGCTTCTTGCCTCTTCAGCATCTGCTCCGACAGCAATATATATCTTCGTCCTGTGATTAATCACAACTTCCTGCATCTTGGTTATGTCAGGTGTTTTAAAAACGTTCTGTTTTCTTTCTTGCATATTATAACTCCATTCAATTATTTGATTGTCTGTCTGCTTGTCTTTTTGTCTTCTCGTCTTTTTGTCTGATTTAATGCATTTTAATCCAGGCATTGAACAATGAAATTAAAAACATTCATAAAATGTCTCTTCTCAACTTAATCTGAATCAATGTATTGGAAGCGTTAAGAAAAATTCCTCTGTTCGTCTGGCAAAATTGCGAACTCTACGAATAGAACCTGTTGCTCTATATCTGGCTTAACCTGAGGTACAAAAAATAGAGATTAAAACTTCATTATAAAACACCAAATCAATGGAATTGTTTTATAATCTGCCAAATATAGGCAAAATTATCGGATATTTACGTATATGAAGGTATAAATGAATCAGCAAACTTCTAAATTTGATTTAAATATCCTTCTTTTACCAGGTGAAATCACAATTATATATGCTTGCATTATCACAATTGTCAGTAACCTTAAGATATAGTTTATGTTTTGAGCCTTTAGTAATTCTGTCCGGATCAAATTTATAAACAAGAATGTCAACCCTCGGATCATATTCAAAAAGAGCCCACTTTCCATCAATTAGCCCGGTATAAGTTTTTATACCTGAAAGATCATCATTAATCTTTATCCTGATCTCTTTCTTCTCAGTAAGATTTGCTCCGGGTATAAGACCGACAGCGGAAATAATTGGAGGAACAGTATCAATTGAAACTGTAAAATCTCCAAAAGAGAGAAGATCAGCGGTGATGTATCCGTTAGAAAAAACGCCACCGGATGCACTTATCTTTTTATTGTCATCAAGTTGAACAATAAGTAGTTTAGAGGCTTTCCCGGAAGGAATACTATCGGGTTTAATTGATAAACTGTAAGCCTTCTGCAGTGGGGTAAACCTGTTATGAATATGGTAAATGGAAGAAAAAAACCTGCCATTTACACGAGATTTTGAGTATGTGAAGTGCAAAGTATCATACAAAGCACCTGAAGGGATATTTACCCTGACACCATCTGAAATGAACGAATTGCTTTTGCCGAAGGGCATGATACTTTTGGTACTATCCTGTCGTTCTTTTGCTGAGGCTATTATTAGCTGCGACGGTTTGACATAAAATGACAAAACTGCTTTATTATTACTTCCATCTTTCACTATAATTTTAATGTAATGGATTTTACTATCATTAAAATCATATAATCCATTATTCATGAAGCTCTTATAAAGACTCAGCTTGTCGTTCGGAAGAACAAATGTTTTCTCAATTTCAACGTTGTTTCGCTGCAAGGCTTCATAATCTATATGGGCATTAATATATCGGGTTTCATAAAAGCTGAATTCATTTATATTATAGGTGAACCAGGGAACGCTGTCTATTTGCAGTTCTATTGAATTGATTCCAAACCTGTTTGCAGTGTTATTCATGTAATCATAGCTTGTGATACCGAATCCGGCAGTACCGTTAATCTTCAATTCAGTATTATCAGGTAAGGAATAGTTACCATCTGCTCCTGTCAGATTTAAATATAGTTTGCCGGTTCTTCCATTAATGGTTGTATTGCCGGAAGCAGGATAAATCGCAAGTCGCTCAATAACGGGCTTGAGATTGTCTTCAATGCCTAAATTAAATAGCAGAGGATTTACCGGTTTTTCACCGTCAGATTTTCGTATTTCAAAATGCAGGTGAGGCCCGGATGAGCCTCCGCTGTTTCCTGAAAAGCCGATTATCTCTCCTTTCGCAATATGAAACTTATCTTCAGGAGGATAAATTGTTACCGCAAAACTTTTGTTTTCATATTGTCTTGTCTTAACATATGCCTCTATTTCAGGGGCATAACGATCAAGGTGTCCGTAAACTGTTGAATATCCTGAAGGATGTCTTATGAATATAGCTCTGCCGAATCCGACAGGAGAAACAAGAAGAAGATATACAAAACCATCATCTGCAGCGACAACCTCTTTACCAATAACACCTTGTGTTTTAATATCTATCCCGGAATGATAATGATCTGCCCTTAATTCTCCGAAGCTTGCTGAAAGAGATAAGGGAATTTTCAATGGTGAAATAAACAGGTTCTTTTCTGTTTGACCATTTGCAATAATGTTGATAAAAAACATTGAATTAAAAAGAAGCCTTCTCCACCTTGCCATGATGATTCCCATTAAGTTTTATGAGGTGCAAAGCTATGTTTCTGTTTCACCCTGACAAACAAAATTGAGTAAATTTTTGAAATTATCATTAACAATACTAATTTTGTGCTAAAGATTTTTACTATGTCCGGTCAGGGTTATGAAGAA
>PMEC01000057.1:19209-21398 GCA_003155705.1 Bacteroidales bacterium | reverse complement strand
TTTATCCGCACCTTCCAGCTTAACCCTGTATCTGACAACATCAGGATCAGTGAGACAGATGCTGTAATAATCAAATAAAACAGATTTTTCCTTATAATTAAGTTTCAATCCTGCAACCATACTCCTGGGCACATAATTTACCTGCATCCCCTTTATATGAGTAAGAGGTTCCAACCTCTTTGATTCCAACCTGGATGATCTTACCCTGGTTGCTCCGTTTGAAGTGCCAAACCATATGTCGCCTGAAGCGGTTTTATAAACTGCATTTGGCTTGGTTTCGATACCCGTAAATCCATTTCTTTCAGTATACGAAAAAACCCTTTTTGTTGCAGGGAAATATCTGTTAAGGCCATAGTTGGTACCAATGTATATGCTGCCATCACCTCCATCAGCCAGAAGATTAATATTACTTGAAAGTAATCCATCATCCTGTGTTATAACTGAAAGAACTGAATCATTCCTGAATCCGATAAGTCCCTCTCCAGTTCCAATCCACAATACTCCATTCCTGTCCATTACCATTGTTTTTGGAATGATGGCCGGAAGTCCTTTCAGCGGTATGGATTTTAGTTTGGTAATATCAAATTTAATTAATCCAGGTCTCCCGCCTTTGGGTTCTGTCCCTATCCACATATAACCCTGAGGGTCACAATATAGTGCAGTAATATTTGTAACATTAATGCTGTCAATATTTATGTGCCTGGCAAAATTATTTTCATTAATTGTTCCAATCGCATAGCCTTCATTTGTCCCTATCCATAAATGATTTTGTTTATCAATCTCAAGAGCTTTCACCTGTCCGTCTTTATAAAGTCTTGAATTAATATATGGCTGGGATTCAAATTTTAAAGTTTTCATATTGAATTTTATGACTCCACCTTGATTTGATCCTATCCATAAATCACCATCTTTATCTGCTTTAAAGAACCTTATCTCTTCAAAAATTGAATTCTTTGCCTGATTATAGATCACTGGTTGCTTACCTGAATTGAGAAAGTACCGTGAAATTCCTGCATTGGTTCCAAACCACATTGCACCTGATTTATCCTGAAATATTGAATATACGTTTGGATCGGGTAATGTTTCCTTTTCATTTATTGTAATAAGCGCATCCCCTTTGAAAACTGTCAGCCCGTTTGTCTCATCCGCAATAAGTATATTTCCTTCAACATCTTCAATTATAGCACGTATCGTATTAGCTTTAAGCCCCTTGCTTTCATTCAATATAGTTAAACTATCTCCATCAAAGATTCCTATGCCACCACCCCATGTTCCAACCCAGATACGGCCTTTCCTGTCTTCAGTAAAGCATGAGATCCAGTTACTACTCATGCCCATTTTAATGAGGTCCTTGAAGTCCATCCTGTTCTCATGTGNNGTCACACAGATGAAATCCCTTGCCCTGGTAACTCTTGCACCAAAAACCAGCGGGCTCATTCCTTCCTGTCCCCCTTTGTATTGTTTCGCCAGTATGTGCTTAATATCCTTTACAGGGAAATCAGCCCTTATAGCTCCGTCGGAGTGAGTGGCGAACCATATTTTGTTTCCGACCTGAGCAATGCTTGTAACATCCCCGCTGAGATTCAGAGAATCAAAGCCTGCTTTTTCAAAAGTCTGACCATTAAATCGGGATATTCCTCCATTATAATGTCCAAACCAGATATAGCCTAATGAATCTTCAGCTATACATTTAACACCATCAGCTGCAAGTCCATTCCTTGATGAAAAATTTTCAAATTTCCTGCCATCAAAACGAGAAACCCCGTTTGCAGTGCCGAGCCATATATAGTCTTTGGAATCCTGAAGAAGCCCATTAACTTTTTGACCGCTAAGTCCCTGTTTTACTCCATAGGTATCAAAAAAAAGTTTCTGTGCTTCCAGTCTGGAGAAAGATATCAAAACAAAAAATAAAAGCCAGACAAGGATCCTTGTCCGGCTTTTCAAAGTATATATAACTGACATACTGGTTCTTATTTTGCGATGAAAAAGAAAGTTCCATTCTCATCCTGCAATCCGGCTATCTTGCCAAACTTAGGTTTCTGCTGATTATTGTTGCCAACAGCAGCAGAAACGTTTTTAACAACTGTCTCAATAGGAATACAGGCATTTTTATTGTTTACTAAAGTACTTACAAAGGTCTGTGTAAATTGAGAAACATCAGTTGCCAGTTCGTATCCGGCAGATGAAAA
>PMEC01000057.1:0-19153 GCA_003155705.1 Bacteroidales bacterium | reverse complement strand
ATCCAGTAACCTACATCATTAATAAACTTTCCATGGCCTGCATACCATATCAGCAGAGACTTCACCTGGTTGGCTTTTAATTCGTCGCGAAGTTCAATATTAAAGAATTTCTCCATCTCTGCTTTGGTCATATCTTTCTTTTCATACCACCTGCTTATCTGGTAATTAGCCAGGGCTCCATGAACAGAATTGAGATCCTTAGTAGGTCCATCCAGAGCGGCCATATTTTTATAATTTGCATTTTGAATAAACACAACCCAGGTCTTGCCCATCGGATTATTTTGCGCCAGAAGAGCATTATCTCTGTTAATCGTGAACTCTTTATCAGTTTTGTTGCCATAAATGTCTTCGGCAGTAACAGTAAATTTATTTATATTGGCAACATCAATACTAGCGGTGAATCCGGGGTTTAGCTGATCACGTTTGTAACTTGCGCTGACACCGCTTATCTCAATAGATTTCATCAGGCCTGCAGCATCAATCTTTCCTTCAACAAACAGGGTAGGCTTAATAACATCCAGATATACCTGCCCGTCATCTGAAGAATACGGAGCAATTATTGCAATCTTTGGGGGGGTCGTCGGTGTGCGGAATATTGCATATTCAACTTTTTTCTTATTCTGGTATTCATCTCTTGCAAAAATTGTAATTTTGTTAAGCCCCTCAGGCAGATCAATACTTGCAATAAATTCTTTTTGGCCGTTCTTTCTATCCAGGAAAGTAATGGGCTGGTTATTAATCAACAGGGTGTCGAGCTTACTTTTTTCCTTTATTTTACCCGATATAGTAAGAGTTTTTTTGTCTCCCCTGACAGTGATAGTATCATTTACATTAATCGGTTCAGTTAATGTTATATCCGGCGGATCACTCTCGCGGTTAAGTTCATAGAGTCTTCCCTGGGCTTCTTTAAGAAGTTTTCTGGCTCTCATATCGAACTCCGAAAGAGATGCGATTTTATTATAGTCCACCATAGCCTTTTCTAAGTTCTGTATCTCTTCATAAGATTTAGCCCTTGCAAAATAAGCGTCGGGGTTATCAGGTTTGAGGGATATGTACTTTGAAAAATCGTTAATCGCATTGGCATGCTGATTGAATTCCTGATAATCACGACCTCTGATCAGGTAATAATCCGGATTTGTCGGGTCAATAAGAATTACCTTTGAAACGTCATTAATTGCATTAGGGAAATCAAGTCCTTTTTTATAGATCTTGCTTCGTGTAAGATAAGCAGCAGTATTCCGGTCATTAGCAGCAAGAACAATATTTACCTGATTCATTGCTTCCATTGTATTCCCGGTTCTGAGGAGAAGCTCTGCAAGCTCGAGACGAGGTTCCATATATTTCTTATCTTTCGAGATAGCTTTTTCGAGCTCCTTCTTCGCAAGAACATCATTATTCATGTCTTCATAAATTTCACCACGGTAAAAATAGTCCAATGGTTCTTCTTTAATAAGGAGTGCTGTATCAGATACCTTTAATGCCTGGTCAAATTTTCCAAGACTGATGAGGGTTTTTATTTTTTCAGGATATATCAGTGCATTTCTCCTGTCGAGAGCCGAGGCACGGTTGAGCAAGGCCAGTGCCTCCTCAAATTTATTGAGTTTATTGCATACCCTGCCGAGACTTATTACAGCATCAGCGTCTTTAGGTTTAAATACTAATGCCTTTTCGTAATCTGCATAAGCTTCAGTATATTTATTGAGCTTTTCATATGCGTTAGCCCTTGCAGAATAATAATCCGAATTTGAAGGTTCAAGACCGATGGCACTGGTGAACTGTGCCACAGCATCTTCATACTTCTGATTGTCAACGAATTCATTTCCTGCTTTGTAGAAGGTCTTTGCTTTCTGACCAAAAACAGAAATTGTCAGAAATGCCATCATTGTTACTAACAAAATAATTTTCTTTTTCATATTCTTTTTTCTTATGAATTAACTTTGTACAATCAACCAAAAATACAAATAATTAATATTATTATCAATCCTATTTTTCTGCTCGTTTATTCTCTTACAAGAACCTTTAAACTGCTCTTCTCAAAACTCATATGCGAAGTTATTTCTCCTGAAATTAAAGGAGCTTTTACTCCATCATTGAAATTAGTCAATCCGGTAAATATTCGAGCCTCATCCCACAGTCCATTTTCTATGAAATGTGTTAAAACCTCAGCCCCTCCTTCAATAAACAAAGATTGAATATCTGTTTTATACAAATATTCTGTCACTTGCAATGATGAAGCAATATTCGCTTTTAGATTTATTCTCTTTGCCCCCTCTATATAAGCCTTTGTATTACATGTAAACGAAATAACTGTACCATTTGTTTCATTTTCAGTAAAATAATTATCCAGGTTCCCTGATCTGCTCAGTATTATCCTTATCGGACTTTGACCCTTCCAATACCTGACACTGAGTTGCGGATGATCAGTGCGGATTGTTCCGGCACCGACCAGTATTGATTGTTCGGATGCTCTCCATTTATGAACCAGAATTCTTTCGGACTTACCCGTTATCCAATTAGGTTCAGTTTTTTGGTTACGGTTTCTTTTTATATCAATATAACCATCAGCACTTTGAGCCCATTTTAGGGTTATATAAGGTCTTTTCTTTTCATGAAATGTAAAGAATCGCCTGTTAATTTTCCTGCACTCTGATTCAAGAACACCAGTGATAACATCGCATCCTGCGGTCTTTAAACAAGAAATTCCGCGTCCTGAAACTTTGCTGCTTGTATCTAAGGTACCGACAACAACTCTTGGTATATTGTTTGAAACAATAAAATCTGCACAAGGGGGTGTTTTACCTGAATGGGAACAGGGTTCGAGCGAGACATAAAGAGTTGATCTATTTAACATTGATTTATCCGAAACAGAATTTATTGCATTAACCTCTGCATGAGGCTCGCCTGCCTTCAAATGGTATCCCTCCCCGATTATTGCTCCTTCACAAACAACAACGGAACCCACCAAAGGATTCGGATATGTCATTCCCTCTGCCCTGACCGCCAGGTCCAGGCATCTCTTCATGAATTTATTATCCGTATTCTCCGGCATATCCCTGAAAATTGTAATTTTGGCTTATGAGTGTTAAAATTCAAACATTTAAAGAAATCCGGAACTATCTGTTAAAGGAATTGAACAGTATTTATCCGGAACATGAAATAATATCAATCACAAACCTTATTTTCAAGACGCAATTTGGTATTGAAAGGTTGCACCTTTTAATGGATTCAGGTCAGATTATTTCCTCACAAAACTTGAAAAGAATAATTGAAATCAGTGATGAACTTAAAACGGGAAAACCAATTCAGTACGTTCTGGGGCAGACTTCATTTTACAATTGCACTATAAAAGTCAACAATAAAACACTGATTCCCAGACCCGAAACTGAGGAACTTGTCGATCTCATAATTAAAGAAAATAAAGGTTTCAGCGGAAGAGTTATTGATATAGGGACCGGTTCCGGTTGTATTGCAATTGCCATTAAAAAAAACTTGCCAAAGGCTGAATTAACAGGGATTGATGTCTCAGACGGAGCTATTGAGATAGCATCAGGTAATTCTTTATTGAATAACGTCAACGTCTCATTTTTAAAAATAGATATTTTAGAATTTAATCCGGAATCAATTCCTGCTGCAGAAATTATTGTAAGTAATCCGCCATATGTATTGGAGTCAGAAAAACAATATATGAATCAAAATGTAATTGATTTTGAACCTCATGATGCCCTGTTTGTACCTGACGAAGATCCACTTCTCTTCTATAGGGCAATAGTTAAAATATCGCGAAAAATTCTGTCACCGCAGGGGAAAATATACTTTGAAATAAATGAAAAAAAAGGTAAGGAAACTTGTGCATTACTCAAATCAGCAGGATATTCTGAAATACAAATAATTAATGATATTAATAATAAAGAACGAATTGTAAAAGGAAGACTGCATGTCTGAAAATTTGCTTTTTAATACTGCACTCAATAGAGCTATGGCTTTATGTGCCGGCCGAGAGATTTGTAGTTATGATATCAACCGGAAACTCATTTCCCGGGGTCTGAAAGATGACGAAGCTTCTAAAATTCTGAATATCTTAATTCAGGATAAATTCATCGACGACGAACGTTATGCACTTGCATTCGTGAAAGACAAATTCAGAAATAATAAATGGGGAAGGATAAAAATCGGTTCAGCTTTAAAAATGAAAAGAATCCCTGAAGAAATGATCAGAAATGCCATGGAATCAATTAATGATGAAGAATACAATAATTTATTGAAAAGCATATTAGCAAAGCAAAAGAAAACAATCAAAGCAAAAAATCAGTTTGACCTGAAAGGAAAACTTCTGCGTCATTGCCTCGCAAAAGGATTTGAAAGCCACCTGGTTTATGATCTGCTGAATGAAACGGAAGAATAAAATAATAATTATTGAAACAGGGCTAAAACCAGTTGTCTGAAAAAGGGATAAAAAGCAATTGCCAATATTAAAACAGACCCCGCTATATCGTACCAGATCAGCCATTCCCGACTGTGTTCATTTCTACAATAACTCACTGAAAAGAAAATTCTCATCAACAGCTGGGAGACAAAGAAAAGAAAGACTCTCATCCCGTAAATATTCCATTGATATGCTTCCTCTAATCTTCCTCTTATTATAAGTGAAAAACTATGAGATAATCCGCATGAGAAACATGGAAGACCGGTTAGTTTCTCATGTATGCAGATAACGGGATAGTTATTTTTATCGGGAGAAAAAATACCGGAGTAAACCATGATTGTCAGTATTACTCCGGCAAAAACTAAATTAACTATTAAGTATGGATGGTTCCTTATTCCTGAAAAAAACTCACGGAAGAAGTTATTTACCCTTCTTGATTGTGTCATTTTTTTGCTTTTTGCCAGACTCCAGATCTTCGAGTTTCTGCTCAAGATCTTTTTTATTGGATTTAGCATTTATCGTCACAGTATCTCCTTTACTTTCAATTTTGATGGATACATTTGCATCTTCAAGATCCTTCATAACGTTACCTTTTACATCATCAATTACAGATTTAATTCCAGTTGGCCATTTATCACCATTATGAGCTTTCTGTACGATTTTCCCGGCGACAAATATCTGTGAAAATGAGATCATTACTGCGATTATACCAATAATTAGTCCGGCAAGCAGGATCCCTTTGGGTGAATTATTTCTTGATGCCTGTGATAAACCTACCGAAGCAAGTACTATTGTAATTATCCCCGGGATTATTGCAATAATTCCCACGCAGGGAATAACAGCTAATACAAAAGTTATTATTCCTGTAATCAGAGCAGCAATACCCAGATTTTGTCCTGAATTTGTTTTTACTTCTTCCATGATATTAAATATTTATTGTTTTTATTCATTCCTGGTAAGGATGTTTACTATATCCTGCTCTAAAGACGTTACGGGATTTTCAATGATGCGTCCGGCTTCAATATTATTTTTATAAATGATGAAAGTGGGCACTTTCTGAATGTTCAGTGACTGGTATTCCTCAACTGGAGAGTTTTTAGCGTTATCAACTCCTATAAAACTCAATTGCAATATTGGGAACTTCCAGATATCAAGTATTCTCATAAACCCTGGAACTTCTCTCCTGCTGTCGGAGCACCATGTCCCCATAATAACTTTTATTTTTACATTATCCTTGCTGATATCCAGCAATTTATTTAAAGCCCCACTATTTACTGAATATTCATCATAACCCGTTGTAAACCAGGCAGAATAAGGCATTTGTTTTAATCTGTCGGGATTGAAATACCCAAGAATCCATGTTGACGGATCAGAAAAATTGACCACAGAAGAGGGAACATTGGTCCTTGTTTTTTGTGTCAGGGTTGACTCCGGATCGACTTTTGCAACTGGTTTTGTAGTATAGCAGCCATAAAGGCCAATAAATACTGTAATCAATAATAAAGAGATGCTTTTCATAAACATGTTATTATGTAAATACAAAATAAAAGCATTTTTTCAATTGCCTGTTAAAAATTATCGGGAATATGACCGGATGAATAATCTTAAATTAGTTGTCCTGTTTTTTTATCCGGTTTGAATAGTACATTGAAATACCAATTGAAATAGCAGCAAGAAAAAGGAATGCAAATACCCTGTAGATTATCTCTATTTTTGCCAGATCAATAATAAAAAGGTAAATAGCAGAACAGATCATGGTACCAAGGGCCATGTATCTGTATTTTACATTTTTAAGGACAAAACCCAACAAGAAATAGATAAGCGCTGCCATTGTCCATGAAAATGTTACAAACTGTCCGGGGACTGCATGGAAGAGTGAAAACAGCATCATTAAAAAACCCTCGATCATATACAGGTTTCTGATAAAGTCAGTCTTTATCTGTAATCTCGATCTTTTCCAGTTTATTATTCTCGCTGATAATAATGAAACAATTGCGAATGAAAAATTCACTTCATCAATAGATTTTGCAGACAAAATGTATATTATAAGGATGATAAGAAAAAGCAGACTATTCATGATAACTATCAGTCTGTTACGAAACCAGAGTGCCATTGAGACAACTAACAGACTCTGTACAGAAAGCATCAGATAGACCTTTGGAAGTCCAAACAGCCCGTAAAGGGAAATACTCATAGCCATAAAACCATAGAGAGCATAGAAAGCTGATGCGAAATTCCAGTCAGATATAGATTTTAGAATAGTTGAATATGCGAGACTGGAGATCGTAATAATTGCAAAAAGGGTTACATAGCCGGTACTGAAAAATCTTGATGCAACAAGAATAAGCAGAAGTGAAAACAGTATTCCATTGACGATTATAGCTCCGATTAAGAAATCATCCGATGAATTATCAATCTTTCTGAACAATGACACTGCAGAAAAGCAGGCACCCAGACACAGAAGATAAACTATACTGAAATGATATTCTGTTATCATTTGCATCTGATGCCCCAGAAAAGGATTTCCAAACAGCCACAAAAAATATGAGATGTATGAAAAAATTATTGTCAGTATAAGCAAAGGTTCCCAGTTGAACCTGTAATAATAAAAAACTGCCATGGCGGCTGTCAGAGTTACCAATGGCAGCAAAAAGTATGTTGAATCGACAATAATAGCAGTTGTCAGGGCAAAAACCACCGACAATGCACCATTGATCTGCGATTTTTTATGAACTGACAGATAGGTCTGGAATGCAACAAGTAACAGCAAGAGGATAACAGATATTGTTTTATTTGAAAGTACCGGCAGGGATGAAAAAAAGTGTAATTTCAGGGTTACATAAAACAGGAGTATCTGAGCATTCATCTTGAATATAAATGACAGGTGACTGTTAGTCTCCTTCAAATTAACTGCGAGAAAATAGATTAACCCTGCAGCCAGGTAGCCAAGAATAGCCGGGATAAATCGAAGCTCGAGGTTCATCAGATATTGGGTCAGGAAGACAATCCCAAGGAGGAGTACAATATTGCCTAACCATGCGAGTCCGAAACGTCCTATTTTTGTTTCAAGACCTTTATCTTCGTCATATACTTTTTCTGAATCCGATAAAGAATCACCTGTTTGAATCTTATTTTCCAGCCTGTATCGATTTTCCTCGTCATTGATACTGAGGGCTGATTCCAACCTACCCAGGCGAAGCTCAATTGATTGTAAGCGCTTTAGAATTTCTCCCGTTCCACCATTTTGATCTGTCATGACAAAGAATTAAAACTATTCTTCCTCTGGGACCATTTTCCAAGGAGGCAATAACCATAAGAGAAATGTGAGTATTCCGATTGGAAGGATAAGCCAAAACGCAGCCATTAATGATCCATCGAGACCAATAAGTCCTAATTTAAAACTGGTAAACCCCGAAAAACTTTTTGAGAATAATTGACCTCCGATGACCACGTTCCATCTCATTGAATAAACCCCGATAAGGACCAATATGCTTACAATCAGATACATAGATTTACGGACCTTTATCTTGTGTTTATAGAACTGCAAAAATGCCAGTGTAATTAGAGGTATAAGTGTTCCAACAAGACCCTGGGCAACAAAAAGGGTAAGGTATAACTTACCGGAGACCAGCAGTTTTATTATTTCAAAAGATTCTTCAGCTTCATATATCCTTTGTATCTGATCCAGCCCTTCAAGAGTAAAGTCAAGTATCAATACAAAGAACAGATATTTTCCTATTGTATCCAGAACGTTCAGATCTATAACAGTCTTTCTGAAATAAGATATTATCATATATACCAGCATTACCAATGCAATTCCGGAAACCATTGCCGAGAAAAGGAATATGATTGGCATAAGTGGAGTTGACCACCAGGGATTAGCTTTAATAGACCCGAAGATAAAACCTACGTAACCATGTAAGATAAATGCGGAAGGTATGCCGACAACGGTTATTATATATCCGAGTTTTCTATCCCATTTCAGAGCCCTTGGAGAAACATCATTTACCCCGAGAGTCAGAATTCTGTAGACCAACCTCATCACCCCTTTTTTTTCATTAGACCAGACAACCATACTTGGACGATAATCAAACCATATTTCAAGCAAAAGCACTACCATAAGATACCACAGGTAGACAAAGCCGAAAATTGCCATTGCAGATGTGGAATGAGGAGTGATCAATATTTCATAGGCCCTTTGCGGTTGAGATAGATGACTGATCAATGGCATTGTTGCAACCAGTAGAAAAGAAAGAGCTGTAAGAAGTGCAATCTGATATGTTGGTTTTAAAACTTTGACCTTGAAAACCCTTTCAAGTGATGCAAGTATAAAAGCCCCAGCAACCAATCCTGTGATAAAGGGATAGACAACGATCAGGATTCCCCATTGCAGGTCAATCTCGTTAGGGAAAATATAACCCTGGGCATGGGTCAGAATATCGTACAAGTGTTGGTAATGATGTGGTTCCATATTATCTTACCTCCGAACTTAATGCATTATAATACAGCTTCGAACCGGTATTCAGGTGAGGTCTTAGTACCTGAGTTGTATGCTCCTTCAAGAATTTAACCAGTTCACTGTGTTTATCCCTGAGATTCCCGTACATTCTTGCACCGGTAGGACAGACTTCCATGCATGCCGGGGCAAGATTTTTTTTCAGCCTGTGATAACAAAGTGTGCATTTATTTGCGACTTTCTTAACCGGATGAATAAACCTGCAACCATACGGACATGCCTGCACACAATATCTG
Source organism: Bacteroidales bacterium (assembly GCA_003155705.1). Taxonomy (GTDB): domain Bacteria; phylum Bacteroidota; class Bacteroidia; order Bacteroidales; family VadinHA17; genus LD21. The sequence goes on along the minus strand of PMEC01000057.1, from coordinate 9,978 downwards.
CAACCGATACAATATTTTTCATCGACAAGTACCACTCCTTCCGGGCTGTCATACGTGGCACCTACAGGGCAAACCTGTATGCAAGGTGATTTTGCACAATGGTTGCACATCTTTGGTACAAAGAAAGATTTAAAGGTCTCAGCATCTGGAACAGTTTGTTCAAAACCATCCATACCTCCGTTGGGAGAAACAATAATAACACTTCCATCATTCTTAACTGTATACTGTTCCACCCAGTTGCGAAAGAAAAATGGTTCCTTGGGAACATCGTTTTCCAATTTGCACGCTTTTGCACAACTACCGCATCCGATACATTTTTCGATATCTATTACTATCCCATACCAGGGAAGAGTTTTATCTTCAGGCTCGGCTCCATATAGCAAAAACTGAGATGATTTCAGCCATGTATAACCGATTGTCGCTCCTGCTAGAGTCGCTGCAGATTTAAGAAATTTTCTTCTTGATGATTTTACTTTTTCATTTTCCATGGCTGATGCGGATTATGACATTCCAGACAATTTCTATTCACATTATGTTTTTTAAGATCAATCTGAAATACGGCACTTATCTGTTTCGCTGCATTAGTACTGTGACAACGTCCGCAAAACTCCCGTCCTGTCGGTTTTAAAATATCAGCTGCTTCACCGCTCAGGACATGTTTTTGCCCGGGACCATGGCAGGTTTCACAATGTATGTCATTATGAACATCCTGTTTTTTAAGATCCTCAATATCCTGATGGCAGTCAAAACATGCCTGCTGACCAGCATAATGAATTTCAGGTAGCGCATTATCAATCAGTGATGCCCCGCGATAGTGACCATATTCTCCAAAAGTATCAGGGACAAGAAAATGACGAAGGACTAAAAATAGAGAGATAAAGATTGCAAAGGCAATAGCAAGTCGAGTAAGCTGAGGCGGAATATAGAATTTCATTTACAAAATAATATTTGTTACAAATATCTATAACAAAAGGAAACGAATTTATTATATCTGAAAATAAAGATAATAAAAACTGATATATATCAACTCAATAAATAATGGTTCTAAATAAGTTCTGACACATTATTAAATAAGAACCATGTAGTTTCATATTCATTGATTAATCTCAAGCAAAATCTGAAGAATCTGTTTTGCTGTTTTTGAAACCGATGTTCCCGGTCCGAAAATGGCAGCGACTCCTGCATCATAAAGGAACTGATAATCCTGATGTGGTATTACTCCTCCTGCAATAACAAGAATATCTTCCCTCCCAAGTTTCTTTAGTTCAGAAATTACCTGTGGAACAAGTGTTTTATGACTGGCCGCAAGGCTTGACACACCAAGAATGTGAACATCATTCTCCACTGCCTGTTTGGCTGCTTCACCCGGCGTCTGAAACAAAGGGCCTATGTCAACATCGAAGCCGATGTCAGCAAATCCTGTTGAGACTACTTTAGCGCCACGGTCATGTCCGTCCTGACCCATTTTGGCAATCATTATCCGCGGTTGACGACCCTCCTTTTCGGCAAACCTGGTAACAAGAGCTTTTGCTTCTGCCAGGTCTTTGTCTGATTTGTATTCCGATGAATAAACACCTGATATTGATCTTATCACAGCTTTATACCTCCCGACTATTTTTTCGCAAGCATAAGAAATTTCTCCAAGACTGGCACGATTTGCAGCTGCATTAACTGCCAGGTCAAGCAGGTTTCCCTCCCCTGTCCTGACACATTCTGTTAAAGCATTAATTGAAGTCTGGCATGCCTGTTCATTACGCTCAGCACGAAGCAAGGCCAGTCTCTTCAGCTGAGCTTCAAGAACAGCAGTGTTATCCACCTCGAGAGTTTCGAGGGGGTCTTCCTTTTCAAGCCTGTATTTATTTGTACCAACGATTGTCTGTACTCCAGAGTCAATCTTCGCCTGAGCACGGGCAGCAGCCTCTTCAATTCTCATCTTGGGCACTCCCGATTCGATAGCTTTTGCCATTCCTCCAAGACTTTCAATCTCACAGATATGATCCCATGCTCGTCTGGCAATCTCATCTGTAAGAGATTCAACATAATAAGATCCTGCCCATGGATCGATTACTTTACAGATCTGTGTCTCTTCCCGGATGTATATCTGAGTGTTTCTGGCAATCCGGGCGGAAAAATCTGTCGGAAGAGCTATTGCTTCATCGAGAGCATTGGTATGAAGACTCTGAGTCTGTCCAAGAGCAGCGGCCATTGCCTCAATACATGTCCTGCCCACATTGTTAAAGGGATCCTGTTCTGTCAGACTCCAACCCGAGGTCTGGCAGTGTGTCCGTAAAGCAAGCGACTTTGGATTCTTTGGATTGAATTGTTTTACAATCTTTGCCCATAGCATCCTCGCTGCTCTCATTTTGGCTATTTCCATAAAGTGATTCATCCCAATCGCCCAGAAAAATGAGATTCTTGGTGCAAAAGTATCAATATCCAGACCTGTTTTTACTCCTGTTCTGAGATATTCCAGTCCATCGGCAAGCGTATATGCAAGTTCAATATCGCATGTTGCACCGGCCTCCTGCATATGGTACCCGGAGATACTTATGGAGTTGAATTTCGGCATCTTTTCAGATGTGTACCTGAAAATGTCCGCTACAATCCTCATTGAAAACTCTGGTGGATAAATATATGTATTCCTGACCATGAATTCTTTCAGAATATCATTCTGGATAGTTCCTGTCAGCTCGTCCAGTCTTGCTCCTTGTTCAAGAGCGGTAACGATATAAAATGCCAGTATTGGGAGCACTGCGCCATTCATTGTCATTGATACAGACATTTTATTCAGAGGTATCTGATCAAACAGAATCTTCATGTCGAGTATTGAGTCAACTGCCACTCCTGCTTTCCCGACATCTCCAACGACCCGTTCATGATCAGAATCATATCCCCTGTGAGTGGCAAGGTCAAACGCAACCGATAAACCTTTCTGCCCGGCAGCCAGGTTCCTTCTGTAAAATGCATTGGAATCTTCAGCAGTTGAAAAACCCGCATATTGTCTGATTGTCCAGGGAAGCATTGAGTACATCCCGGAATATGGTCCTCTCAGGAAAGGAGGCATGCCTGCAGCATATTCAAGGTGTTCCATCTCAATAAGATCCATGGCAGAATAGACGCTTTTTACAGGAATTTTTTCAGAAGTCATCCATTCATTTTTAACAGCTTCACCCCTTCCCGGAGCATTTTTTCCTGTAACCGGCAGATTATTGAGATCTGTATATTTGAATTTTGGCTTCATAACGTGCTATAACTCACTTTTTTTCGTCGAACCAAACTTACTTTTGAAAATTTCTGGTGATGAAATCCTGAGTTTATCTGCCTCCTCCGATCCCCTGAACAGTCTTATTGGTTCAACAATATTATCTGACTCTTCTGGTTTATCCGGAAATATTCTGCTGAAGTCCAAATCTGAAGAGATTGTTTCTCTAAGGTCAGGATACTGATTTGTTCCCAGCAATATTTCTTTTTTCCCTTCTATATCTGCTTTTCTGATAGAGGCTGATTCATTAATCGATTTCAGGATAAACCCATCTTTCAATGAAGCAAGGAAGCCTCCACGGTTTTCAATTTCAACGAAAAGTTTCCAAGAATTCTCTGCAATTAAATGAGTAAGTTTTTCAATATACCAGGAACCACCTGCAGGATCTGCAGTCTTATCAAAATATGCCTCGTCTTTTAATATTAGCTGCTGATTACGTGCAATTCTTTCCGAGAATTCATCAGGCTGCCTGAAGACCATATCAAATGGATCAACAGTCAGTGAATCGGTTCCTCCCAGGGCAGCCGACATGGCTTCTGTCTGAGTTCTGAGAAGATTTACATATGGATCGAAGATTGTTTTGTTCCATCGGCTTGTAATGCAGTGGATATCCATTACTGTTGATTCATCTTTTTCCGGATTCCAGCCCGAAACGATTAAAGCCCAAAGGAGTCGTGCAGCCCTTAATTTGGCAATTTCAAAGAAATAATTCGATCCGATTCCAAAGGTGAAACAGATTTTTGATGCAGCCAGATCTGTTGAGATACCTCGTTCAGTCAGTTGGGTCATATATTCATTCCCCATCGAGAGCCCGAATGCCAGTTCTTTTACTATATCTGCACCAGCATTCGTAAAATTTGAGGCATTGACCCGTATGGTTTTTAAAAAGGGAAGGTATGCGGCCTCACGAGTAAGCGAAGCCAGATAATCCAGTCCGGATTCAACTGGTATACAAAGAGTTCCATTAATCATTAGCCGTCCCAGCGGATCGGCTTCTATTGCTCCCTTGATCTTTGTAATATCTGAACCATTTTTTTTAACTGCCTTTATGAAACTTTCTAGTATTTCCTTTGCTTTTCCATTTGATAAGAAATTTATTTCAACACTTTCATAATGAATTCCTTTCATCAGTGCTTCAATATTCTTATCATTGACTGATTCCGGATCACTAATTACAAAACCCAGAGAATCAACACCTTTCATTAAAATGTCAAGAGCCTTTTTATTTGCCAGTGTATAATCTTCTACATCAATGTTTTGCCGGATCAACCAGTTATTGCCATGCTTTTTGGTTCCCCTGATATAAGGAAATTCTCCGGGTAATGTGGATATGAAGGTAAGTCCCTCGGTATCTTCGCTCCTGTAAAATGGTTTTACTGCAAATCCTTCATTGGTTTTCCAGATGAGTTTATTGTCAAAATCAGCACCTTTGAGGTCAGCTTTGATTTTCTCCATCCATTCTTCTGTTGAAATCGGTGGAAATTGTGCAAAAAGTTTTTCCTGTTTTGACATGTCAGGTGTTTGTGAATCCGGCTTCAAATTAAAGATTAAGAAAACATATTTTTCTTGAATTTTATTACCTTAAATACCTGGTTACTTTACTGCTTTCCCTGCGAACTCCATAAGATACGATTTTATAAAGGCACTGAGATCGCCGTCAAGTACTGCCTGAACATTGCCTGTTTCATAACCCGTACGTACATCTTTTATAAGTTTGTACGGATGAAGAGTATAGGATCTGATTTGAGAACCCCACTCAATTTTCTTTTTCTCGCCTTCTATTTTAGCCTGTTCTTCCCTCCTTTTCCTCAGTTCAAGTTCATAAAGCTGTGATTTAAGAATTCTCATTGCGTTTTCCTTATTATTAAGCTGAGATCTTGTTTCCTGGTTTTCGATGACTAAACCAGAAGGATGATGTCTGAGTCTGACGGCCGTTTCAACTTTGTTTACATTTTGTCCTCCGGCGCCACTCGACCGGTATGTCTCCCAGGTAATATCTGATGCGCTGACCTCAATTTCAATGTTATCATCGACAAGAGGAGAGATAAAGACAGAGGCAAAAGTGGTCTGGCGTTTTCCCTGAGCGTTGAATGGAGAGATTCGTACAAGCCGGTGAACTCCATTTTCGCTTTTCAGATAGCCGTAAGCATTTTCGCCATCAATTTCAATAGTAACTGATTTAATTCCAACATCATCACCGGGTTGAAGGTCATGCTCTTTTACTTTATAATTATTGCGTTCAGCCCACCGGAGATACATCCGGAGAAGCATAGCTGCCCAGTCGTTGCTTTCCGTTCCTCCGGCCCCTGAATTAATCTTAAGAATTGCCCCCAACTGATCTTCCTCCTTGCGAAGCATGTTGCGTACTTCAAGGTCATCGATCATAGTCAGACATACATTGTACTGATTGTCAACATCTACTTCNNAGTGAGATGCTTTTCAGCAATTCTTCTGCCGATTTTGGATCGTTCCAGAACTCGGGTTTTCGCGTTATCTCTTCTTTTTCCTTTATCAGGTCTGATTTGCCGTCAATGTCAAAGATACCTCCTTAACGCATCACGGCGTCCGGCCAATTCTTTTATCTGATCGTTGGTTATCATCTTGTCTGTTTTGCGCAAATTTAATCTTTTATCTCACAACTGAACATATTTTGTTTCACTCAACTCTGATTAAAGGATCTTAATCGGCTTTTAAAATTCTTGCTAATTATGTTATTTTTGTTACGTTGAAAAAAGACTTATTGACAATGATGCAATGAAGATAGCAATCAGTGCAAGAATGTTGAAGAGTTCACCTTACGATGGAATAACCCGCTTTACTTTTGAGGTCGTAAAGAGAATTACAAGAAATAATCCTTCTCACAAATTTGTTCTGATCTTTGATAATGAATTTGACAGCAGTCTGCGTTTCTCAGAAAACACGGAAGGTATTATATTGAAACCACGGACCCGTCATCCCCTAATGTGGTATTACTGGCATGAATGGCAACTTCCGCGGATTTTCCGGGAAACCGGGTCTGATCTCTTTTTATCTCCTGATGGAATAATATCTCTCAGATCATCAGTCCCATCTGTCCCTGTCATTCATGATATCAGTTTTTACCATCGTCCCGAGGATATTCCTATTTTCACAAGCCTCTATTATAGATATTTTTTTAGGAAATTTGCATATAAAGCTGACAGAATTATAACAGTATCGTACTTTTCAAAAGAGGATATTTCCTCATTTCTTGGAATCGGACGAGAGATGATTGATGTAGCATATAATGGAGTATCTGAATATTTTACACCCGCAACATCTTTAGAAAAAGATAATTATAGGAAAGAGCTGACCGGTGGAATTCCCTATTTTCTTTTTGTCGGAAATTTTTCACCAAGGAAAAATATCCCTGGGGTGATTAATGCATACAACCATTTCAGAACTATAACTAAATATAATCATAAACTGGTACTTACGGGTGGAAGGCTATTTCTGAACAATGAAACAAACAGGCTTTTAAAAGACTCTCCATGGCATTCTGATATTATTCTGACAGGTTCAATGACCCATCAGGAGCTCAGTCCACTTTATTCTTCAGCTTCAGCTTTAGTCTTTGTTCCATGGTTTGAAGGTTTTGGAATCCCTGCTGCGGAGGCCATGAGATGCGGCACTCCTGTCATTCTTTCAGATACAACCTCACTTCCTGAAATCGGAGGCGATGCAGCAATTTTTGTTAATCCCGGCAATACCAGTGAAATTAGTGACGCCATGGTTAAGGTCATAACTGATAATAGTTTGCGAAAATCTATGATTGAAAAAGGACTAATTGAATCTCAGAGGTTTAACTGGGATAATTGTGCTGAGAGTGTGTGGAGATCAGTTTTAAAAGTTACAGGATCAAAAGAATAGTGTAAGTTGTGCTGAAATCATTTTTATATAATAATCTGATTGAAGCCGGATGTGATGAAGCCGGACGGGGGTGCCTGGCCGGTCCTGTAGTGGCTGCAGCTGTTATTCTTCCAAAAAAATACAAACATCCGGTTCTGAACGATTCGAAAAAACTGACCGCGAAACAGAGAATCATGCTCAGGGATGAGATAATATTATCAGCCATAGATTGGCAGGTAGCTTTTATTGATAATAATGAAATAGATAAGCTGAACATTCTGAGAGCATCAATTAAAGCAATGCACAATGCTATTGCAGGTCTCAGGAATGAACCAGAGTTTTTACTTATNNTCAATACTCGCCAAAACGTTCCGTGATGATTACATGGAAAAGATCCATATTGAGTTTCCTGATTATGATTGGAAAAGGAACAAAGGATACCCTACTGTCAGCCATAAGCAGGCAATTATTAAATTTGGTATTACCCCATATCATAGAAAATCCTTTCAACTTTTCGATACCCAGATGAAATTTGATTTTTTTGCTCCCGCTTTATAGCAAGCCTCGGTAATCGAAAAAAATCATTTCAACTTTTAAGATCGCTTCCTTTTGATTTAAAGAAAAAGTTATCTTTGGCAATTACTTAAAATCAATCCAAANNTCAGTTTAGGATTTAAAGCCAGGGCTGATGAGGGAATGTGGCTTCTGCCTCTCATTGAAAAGCTCAATCTGGGAAAAATGACGGAATTAGGTCTAAAGCTTTCAGCTGAAGATATTTACAGCCTGAACAAAGCATGTCTGAAAGATGCTGTTGTAATTTTTGGCGGCGGATGTACGGGTGAAATTGTTTCATCACAGGGGTTGCTGCTGACGAACCACCATTGCGGGAAGGGACAGGTTCAAGCACATAGTTCCGTCGAACATGATTATCTTAAAAATGGATTCTGGGCAAAAACAAAGGAAGAGGAATTGCCTAATCCTGGCCTCTTTGTTACATTTTTGATTAGGGTGGAGGACGTTACCAGTCAGGTCCTCGCCAATGTTAAACCGGGAATGAGTGAGGCTGACAGAAATAGTGCCATAGGTGAAGCCAGGGGTGCCATTCAGAGCAAAGCTATACAGGGAACTAATTATTATGCTCAGGTTGCAACCTTCTACGGTGGTAACTATTTTTATCTTCTTGTTTATGAGAGATATAATGATGTAAGATTTGTGGGAGTGCCCCCAGAATCAATTGGAGATTTTGGCTTTGATTCTGATAACTGGGAATGGCCACGTCATACAGGTGATTTCAGCGTTTTCAGAGTCTATACAGGCCCTGATGGGAAACCTGCTTCTTATTCAAAAGATAACATTCCGCTAAAACCGAAATATTATCTTTCTGTTTCAATAAAGGATCTTAATAAAGGAGATTTTGCAATGATCCTCGGATATCCCGGAAGAACCTTGAGATATAATACTTCATGGGAAGTTGATGAATTACTTAAAATTGAACATCCTAACAGAATCAAGATCCGCGGTATAAGACAGGATATATTGATGAAAGATATGAAGGCTGACCCGAAAGTTAATATACAGTATGCAACCAAATTTGCTCTGGGTTCTTCCAACTACTGGAAATATTCAATAGGACAAAAAGCAGGTCTTGAGAGACTTAATGTGAAAGCTAAAAAACAGGAAATTGAAAAACAATTCAACACCTGGGTGGCTGCCGATCCGGCTCGAAAGGCAAAATACGGGGAAGCTCTTAATATGATAAAAACTGCAGTTGAGGGAAGGGCAGAATATCTTAATGCTCAGCAATATATGAATGAATGCTTCAGGATGGGTTGCGAGCTCTTAAGCATGAATCGTGTTGCCGGATCATTGATTTCGGCTTTAAAATCAGGTGATGCAAATAATGTCTCAAATACAGTAGCATCAGTCAAAAATAGTGTCAGTGGATTCTATAAAGATTATAATCCACCTACTGATAATAAATCTATGAAAGCAATGATTAAGCTTTACAGAGCTGATGTACCTACAAAATTCCAGCCAGACTTTTATGTAAATATTGTTGATAAAAAATTTAAAGGCGATGTGGAAAAGTTTGTTGACGACATGTTTGCCAAATCAGTTTTTTCCTGTCAAGAAAAACTTAACGCATTTCTTAACAAACCAATACTTAAAACAATTGAATCTGATCCGGTTGTACTTACATCTGCATCGATCAGCAAAGTTATGTCCGAAATAGGAAATGGAATAAGCCAGTTTGACGGGAATCTTACCATAGGACGCAGGTTATGGATCGCTGCATTGATGGAGATGGCTCCTGAGAAAACGCTTTATCCCGATGCAAATTCTACAATGCGACTTTCCTATGGTACTATACAAGATTATGATCCCAAGGATGCTGTAACCTATAAGTATTATACAACACTTAATGGAGTCATGGAAAAATATAAGCCAGGCGATTATGAATTTGATGTGCCACAGAGACTCATTGATCTTTATAACAGAAAAGAGTACGGAAGATATGCCTCTCCCAAAGGTTATATGCCCGTATGTTTTACAACTACTAATGATATTACAGGTGGTAACTCAGGTAGTCCTGTGATGAATGGTAATGGTGAACTGATTGGTCTTGCATTTGACGGAAACTGGGAAGCAATGAGCGGAGATGTGGCTTATGAAGCCGCTCTGCAAAGAACAATTGTGGTGGATATTCGTTACGTATTATGGATTATGGATGTTTATTCTGGGGCTAAGAATCTTGTTGATGAAATGACGATTGTTCAATAGAAATACCAGGAACTCACCCCCCCATCGCCCCCTCTCTGTTTCTCACTACTCTTTATACACATTTATTA
>PMEC01000062.1 GCA_003155705.1 Bacteroidales bacterium | reverse complement strand
TTAGTAGCCCTACCAGGAATCGAACCTGAATCTAAGGTTTAGGAAACCTCCATTCTATCCATTGAACTATAGGGCCGGTTAGTCGCAAAAGTATATCTTTTTTTTATCATTGCAAACCATGTGAGTCAACTGAAGGACTCAAGGTATACGACTCAGGACCCAGGAAGAAAACCGTATGCAGTGTGTTCTGCACCGTACACTCCATGCACTTAATAGTGCTTCCTGCGCTTTATGTCTGGCTCTGTTCATTTTGAAATCCCAACAATCTTTCATACTTTCATCTTCTCATAAAACCGAAGATGAACTTTATCGATGCCATAATTATCATCGTTCTGATTTTTGCCGTAATAAGAGGATTCACTAACGGATTGGTAAAAGAGGTGGCATCCCTGGCAGCTCTGATTCTTGGAATATGGGGCGCTATAAAATTTTCAGATTTTACAGCTGATAAGCTATATGTGTATTTTGATTTGACCGGTAAATATGTGGGCATAATATCGTTCATGATAACCTTTGGGATTATTGTTGTTGTTATTCATTTTATCGGAGTATTATTGGATAAGCTTCTCGAGGCAGTCGCTCTTGGCTTCGTTAACCGGTTGCTTGGAATGATCTTCGGTCTGATTAAATCTGTACTTATATTGAGTGTCATTTTTGTTATTTTAAATGCTATTAATGCCAGCAGACCGTTTCTGCCGAAAGAAAGAATCGAAAAATCAATGCTTTACAATCCAATTTCCGATATTGCTCCTGCCATATTTCCAATAATTGGTAAAGACAGATTTTATCATAACCCGGACAGGGTCAAAAAGAAACCGGAACAAGTTACAATTTAACCTATTTGCTATATTTGCGATTCTGAAAACCTGAATTATGAATTTTGTTGAAGAACTGAGATGGAGGGGCATGATTCATGACATCATGCCGGGAACCGAAGAATTATTAAAGAAAGAATTCTCGTCAGCATATGTTGGTATTGACCCAACAGCCGACTCATTGCATATCGGTCATCTGGTGAGTGTGATGATGCTGAAACATTTTCAATTATCAGGCAACAGGCCAATAGCTCTGGTTGGCGGAGCTACCGGGATGATAGGAGATCCTTCCGGCAAATCAGAGGAAAGAAACCTTCTTGACGAACTTACTCTAAGAAAAAATCAGGAAGCAATAAAAAAACAACTTTCTAAATTTCTTGATTTTCAATCGGATAAACCAAACAAAGCAATACTNNTCTGTCAAGAAACGCCTTGGTTCTGAAGCTAAAGAGGGGATGTCTTTTACAGAGTTTTCTTACCAGCTTGTCCAGGGCACGGATTTTCTTTTCCTTTATAATAACTATAATTGCAGGCTCCAGATGGGAGGCTCTGATCAATGGGGAAATATTGTTACCGGAACAGAGCTTATCCGTCGAAAAACCGGGGGAGAAGCATTTGCCCTTACCTGCCCGTTAATTACCAAGTCAGATGGAACCAAATTTGGTAAAACCGAATCAGGAAACGTATGGCTCGACCCCGTGAAAACGACTCCTTACCAGTTTTATCAGTTCTGGCTGAACGTTTCAGATGAAGATGCAGCAAAGTATATTAAGATATTTACAATACTGGATCGCAATACGATAGAAGACCTTACCTTAAGGCATAATGAAAATCCACAGGAACGGATTCTTCAGAAAAAATTGGCGGAAGAAGTCACTATTATGGTGCATTCGCCTGAAGACTTTGAAAGCGCCGTAGATGCTTCACAGATCCTGTTCGGCAAGGGAACTACGGATTCACTCAGGAAAATGACGGAATCCACATTCTTATCTGTTTTTGAGGGAGTTCCGGTATTTGATCTAAAGAAAGAAATCATTTTGCCCGGAGTAACTGTTGCTGACTTATGTGCTCTTCATACTGATATATTTATTTCAAAAGGAGAATTACGCAGACTTATTCAGGGGGGTGGTCTAAGTATTAATAAAGAAAAAATCAATAATCCTGAATTGATCATAAATTCCGGATCCCTGCTTAACAGTAAATATCTCCTGATACAAAAAGGGAAAAAAAACTATTTCCTGATAAGAATAGTATAAATTATTATTTATGAAATCAACAGAAACAGTTCACTTCAAACCGGATTCAATTAACCTGATAAACCTTGTTATAAGGTACTGGAAGGCACTTTTGATTACTGCAATTGCAGCGGTGGCTATTTCATCAATTATTTCCCTGTCAATAACACCGTTGTTCAGGTCAGGAGTTGTACTCTATCCGACAACAAATGTTGTTGAATCAAAATCTCTGGTTGGTATTCAAAGCAGGGCCACGGCTATATTCGGTGATGAAACTGCCACGGAAAAAGTGCTCCAGATACTCGGGTCAGATCAAATAAAAAACTACCTGGTAAGAAAGTATGACCTGATAAAACACTATGGCATAGGAGAGAAAACAAAATATAAATATACGTTACTGGCTACCAGAATGAACAAATATATTATATCAAGAAAAACACAATATAATTCAATTGAAATAAGTGTTCTGGATCCTGATCCTGATATTGCATCGACAATGGCCAATGACATAGCCAGACAGGTTGATACAGTGTTTAATCAAATAGTGAAAGAAGCCGGCAGAAAATCTCTTATTGCAATTAATAATAGTTATAATGAACAGCTTAATAGGGTCAGATCACTGGAGGACTCTATTAAGATTATAATTCCAAAGGGTTCTTCCTCCGTTTACCCGGGGAACCTCAAAGCCGGTATGGAAAACAGTAACTGGGGAATAGCTGCCGGTCAATATTCACCCGAATTTCTGAGACTTATCAATATGTTTGAATCTGAAAACAAGAATTTATCTGACATACGAAGCAGAATTACTGAGGCCAAAATGCTTGCCGAACAAGACCTTCCATATACTTATATAATTAATACGGCACAAGTTTCGGAGAAAAAGGCTCTGCCCAAAAGGAGCCTGATCGTTATTGCCTCAACTCTTTCAACACTTCTGCTAATGACATTCATACTTGGTCTTTCTGACTCGGTTGTGAAAAATGAGAAATAAATCAAAATATTTATTAGCAGATAAGAATAACATCTGGATAATTTGTGCTATCGTACTGAGNNCCGGTTTCAGTTCAGCTCCGGTTTATATTTCCTGATACTTCTGCTGACATTTTTCTGCCAACTGAACTTATGCTGGCAGGGATTCTTATCCTTATGATTTTTAAGGTTTTTATCAGCCGGGAGATAAACAGGGAAATACTTATAAACCCGGTCTCAATAATTACATTTTGTATTTTAGGATGGTATCTTATTACATCACTGACAAGCACAATGCCCGGGGTATCATTTAAAAGTTTAATTACCCGGCTCTGGTTTTTTGCAGGGTTTTATCTTCTTGCTGCTGAAATTTTTGGAAAGACTGAACGAATCAGTAATTATTTTTATGCATATATCGCCGGGATGGTTCCGGTAGTAATATATTATTTAATCAGGATGTGGCAAGCCGGCATATTTAACCAGAAAGCAGCATATAAAGCAATCCGTCCATTTTTTAACGATCATACTGCGTTTGGAGCAGCACTTGCGTTTTGCATACCCGTCATTATTTGTTTCCTTTTCAGAAGGAAACATTCAGGAATAATCAAGACAGGACTGTTAATCCTGTTATTTCTTTTTTCCGCAGCCTTTATCTTTTCTTATAGTCGGGCTGCCTGGTTAAGCCTGTTTGCAGCGGCACTTGTAGTTTCAGTACTTTTATTTAAAATATCGTGGAAAATTGTTTTACCGGCAACGATATGTATAATTGTTACTATATCTATGTCATGGTCCGGTTTAATAATGCAGCTTAATGAAAACAAACAGGAATCATCCAGTAACATACAAAAGCACCTCCAGTCCATAGCAAATGTAAGATCCGACGTTTCAAATATGGAAAGGATAAACAGATGGAAATCCGCAATAAGAATGTTCAGGGAAAAACCATTGATGGGGTGGGGTCCTGCAACATACCAGTTCAAATATGCGCCCTTTCAGATTGCTTCTGAGAAAACAGTAATCAGCACAAACTACGGAGAAGGGGGGAATGCGCACAGTGAATACCTTGGTTCTCTAGTAGATTCAGGGATCCCTGGCTTGATCCTTTATATTTTATTGCTTTTCTTCTCAGTCCGGAAAGGAATAATAATCTGGAAAACTCATTGGGATAAGCAAATACGGAACATTGCTCTTGCTTTGGTTGCCGGATTAGTGACATATGTGGTACACGGCATATTGAATAATTTTCTTGATACTGATAAAATATCCGCGCTTTTCTGGGGAATGATTGCAGCAATTGTTGCAATAGATATCAGGATGAAGCAGGAAGCTGAAAGCAGAGGTTTATCGGAGGTCGGCGGCAATGATTGATACGTCATCAAAGAGCCCGGGATTAATATCCGGAATGCCGAGTTCGTGAAACATTTCAGCGATATTATTTTTAACAGGTCTGTTATTTGTGATGTGTCTTATAATCACACCTGTACCAAGATCCTTTCCATCATCGCCTTTTAGTTCTGAAAGGCCATCGGTATAGCAAACTATTTTGGAGTAATTTTTAACTTCAACTTCCTGCTTTTCAATCTCCGGTATCTCATCAAGCATTCCTATCCCTACACATGAAGCAGAAAAATGTTTAATATCGCCGGTAACAGTATCATAGAAAACAGGAGGATTATGTGCTGCATTCACATATTCCAGGATACCATTGATTGTATTATAGCGGGCGACAAAAAAAGTAATAAATTTTTCGCCACCGGCATTTGCAACTATTATAGAATTGAGCTTTTTTACAAGAGTTATCAGAGGAATATCAGAAGTGAAAAGTGCCCTGAAACTGGCCTGAAAATTTGACATCAGGATTGCAGCAGAAATTCCCTTTCCGGATACATCAGCAATACAGAAACCGGTTACAGAGTCGGATAGTTTGACACAATCATAATAATCTCCGCCTACTTCAGAATGAGGATAATAAAATCCATTTACTATTATTCTGCCTTTATTAGGAAGCTCATCCTCTTTGGGAATAAGAGATGTCTGCATTCTTGCTGCCAGCTCGAGTTCCTTTTTTAGCGCCATCTGGTGGAGACTTTCATTAAATAATCTTATGTTTTCTATTGCGACAATTATGATACTTGAGAAAGTTTGAATAAAATTAAGGTGTTTCAGCACCGGGCTCATCCCTTTTCCCTCTTCATCAATATCACCCATAAAAATGAAAGCAAGAGGCACAAGGTTGTTATAGACAGGAATAATTATATCAACACCTTCGAAACCCAACTCCTTTTTAACGATTGCAATTTCCCTGACCCCGAGCAGCATTGATTCAACATCTATTGACTTTTCAAGATGTTTAGGGAACCCTGCATTAAGTATGCATTCCCATTTGTAGCCATGTTTGAAGATTAATATTTTACCTATACCCAGATTATTTCTTAAAATGGAATCATATTTTGCAAGCAGAACTTCTGTGGGCAGATTAGCGTTGATCGATAATGTAATATCGAGCAATGCATCAAGTTTAAACTTGGACATCTTTAGTCTCTCTTTTGAAGATCTGTATTCTTCCATTTTTCCGGTTATGATTTTACCCGTTCAACATATGAGCTGTCTCTTGTGTCAACCTTAATTTTATCTCCGGTACTGACAAACAGCGGGACCATAACAGTAGCTCCTGTCTCAATCTTGGCAGGCTTAAGAGTGTTTGTGGCGGTATCTCCTTTTAATCCTGGTTCGGAGTAAGTCACCTCCATTACAACGAACGGAGGAAGATCGACCGATAAGATATTTTCAGTATCTGCATGTACTACTATTTCAACATTTAGTCCATCTTTTAAAAACTGGTGGTTCTCAATCATGCTTTCGGGAATAGTGATCTGTTCGTAGGTTTCCAGGTGCATGAAAATAAAACCCATATCATCTTTATACAGATATTGATATGGTCGTCTTTCGACCCTGGCCACATTCACTTTGACACCTGATGAAAATGTATTCTCTATTACCCTGCCGTTTTTAAGACTTTTAAGTTTAGTCCTGACGAAAGCCGGTCCTTTGCCGGGTTTAACATGTTGAAACTGTACAATTATATAAAGATCATTATTGAATTCAATGACCAGTCCGTTTCTGAAATCCTGAGTTGTTGCCATGAAAATTCTTCTTTCTCTTTTTAAATAATCTTATTTTACTTTAATATCCAATGGTGTTGATAATCCTTCACATGAAATAAGATCCACTGTAAATGATCCTACAAAGATATCAAATCGCGCTTTAACAGGTAAATAATTTTTATCAGCTGAAAACCAGAATGAAGCCCCTTCCTCATCTTTAAATAATCTTCCAACTTCTGTAACAGGATTAAACTTGTAGCATTTTATCTTTCCGGCTTTGGTCTTAACCTCATCCATTTCAACAAACTTTAGTCTTATCGGGTACAATTCGTCTGTAAACCATGTTATTATTGTTATCACATCCCCCTTTTTCAACACGGGATTATTTGTCATTATACTATTCCTGAAATAATAGAAACACGATAAGATATCATGGATTCCCTGAACAGTAATATGTTTTCCTGTCAGGTTGCTGGAAAGAATAGCAGAATCAGCCCTTGTCTTATGATCAAAGAGTACGACATTATATCTTTTATATCTTCCTTCTGATACATTCCTGATTGATTCTACAGGGAGTTGTGTTTCCGGATTGATATAGCTTTCATAAATATCTTTCACTTTATATAACACATCGGCAATCCCCGTGGTTTGTGCGATAAAAACTGAATGCAGAACCTCTTTACCTGCAAAGCTGTCTTTTTGCAATTCCAGTGATGCGATACCTCCGTTTATCAAACCATAATGAACTAAATAATTGACTTTTTCTCCTGCCTTGTAAGAAAAATTCTGTCCAAGCACATTAAACATCAAAGTAAAAAAACCAGTCGATATCAGTAAAAACTTTTTCATTTGTTTTTCTATACAAAAGGCGTCATTATTAACTACATATCACACAACAATGTTTTTTCTCTGGATAGTTGTAACAAAGTCTTTAAGATAAAACGGTTCAAAATATGCAACATTTTCAAAACGGCCGGCGTCAAATTCTTCAAAAGCAGTTTTAAACATGAATGCAGCAGAAACTAAAAATTCATTATCAAAAGCTGAATTTTTATGATTGATTATATTAAAACATTTTCCTGCACCGTCTCCAAAGAACACCATTTTAACAGATTCAGGGATTTCGTTGAACGATCTTTCGTTTATGGTCTCAGCTGAAACAGGTTTAACTACCTTCCCGCCTGCATCAAAAAGGGAATAATATACCTCCATCCGTTTTGCATCGATCATCGGGCAGAAAAGCGAACTACTGTCAGTGCCGTATTTTTCGTCAGCTTTGCTGATCATTCCGTTGAACATAGATCTTGTTGTATCAATGCCTATTAATGGAACAGATGCACCATAAGCTAAACCTTTTGCAACCGAAACACCTATCCTGAGACCGGTATAAGATCCTGGTCCTTTACTGACTGCAACAGCTTCAAGTTCTTCCGGCCGGATATTTGCTTTCCCAAGCAATTCCTCAATATAAAGAGTAAGTTGAGTAGCATGCGATTTGTTCTCATGACTTTCCATGACTGAAATTATCCCAGCCCTGTCACAGAGAGCAACAGAGCACACCGTTGTTGCTGTTTCAAGGCATAGGATCATTAGAAAAAAGGATGCTAACTACTATTTTATCTTAAAGAGTTCCTCTTTCTTCACAACCTGAACAAGAGTGCTGTCTGACAGTTTCTTACTGATTGCACTGAAAGGAGCTGAAATTACCTGATCCCCTTCTTTGATTCCTGAAGTGATCTCGATATAATTATTATCCTGGATTCCCGTTTTGACATCTTTTGCAAGAGCATGAGATCCATCGGTAGCGAATAAAAGTGTTCTGATGTTTTCATCGGAAGGAGTGACCTGTATCTTTGTAGTGTCGGTACGGGTCGTCACCGACTGTATTGGAACGGTTAAAACACCTTTTCTTGTTTCAGTTTGGATATCAACTGAAGCTGACATTCCGGGTCTTAACGGATTAACTTCTCCAACTTTAAGCAGTGTTTTATAAGAATCGGGAATTACCAGGATCTTCACATCAAAATTGGTGACCTGGTCTGCAGAAACTCCGGTTGTTTTAGCAGAGCTCGCAATTTCCGTTACCACCCCTTTAAATTTATGGTCAAGATAGGCATCCACCGATACTAATGCAGTGTCTCCCAGTTTAACCCTTACGATATCATTTTCATTTACCTGAACCTGTGCCTCCATACGTGAAAGGTCAGCAACGCGCATCATCTCAGTACCTGTCATCATACTTGTGCCCACAACTCTTTCCCCGAGTTCCACCAGACGCATTGAAACAGTACCTGTCATAGGGGCATAAATCGATGTTTTTAAAAGAGTTTCATTGGCTTCTTTAAGCGAAGCTTCAGCGCTTATTACCGAATATTTGGCCGCATCCACTTCTGATTTTGCGACAGTATATGATGCTTCAGCAGTTTCGAATTCAGATTTAGAAATTGTCTGCTGATCATATAATTGTTTGGTCCTCTTATATGAAAGTTCACTCTGAATAAACTGGGCTTCAGTTTCTGCCTGACGAGCTTTTGCCGAACTTATCGCAGCAACAGCCCTGTCTCTCTGTGAAATATATATATCAGGTTTAATTCTGCACAGAAGTTCTCCCTTCACTACATTTTCTCCTTCTTTAACGTTTAGCTCAACAATTTCACCCGCAACATCGGGGGAGATTTTAACCTCTTTTTCCGGTTGAATCTTTCCGTTTGCCGTAATTGTCTCAGTGATAGATCGCAACTCGGCTTTTTCGACTGCAACTTTTATTGTAATTGCCTTACCGAACCACCCCTGTTTTTTACCAATTATTGCGAAAATAATAAGGACTATAGCTATTGGGAGTAAGATTTTAAGTATTTTATTGCTTTTCATGATGTTAATGACTTAAAGTGTTAGTTATTTGACAAGATTTAATGGGATTCCTTTATAAAAATCAAGAACTTTTGTTTTGAATATATATTCATATTTTGACTGTGCGAGATCAGACTGTGCTTTCAGAAGCTGGGTTTTCCCTGCATTATAATCAACGGGAGTAACCAATCCGACATTGAATTTTTGCTCAGTATATCTGAAGGATTCTTCCATGGATGTCACAGCCTTTTTGCTTGCAGTAAACTTTTTAAGGGCAGCAACCGCATCGGCATAAGCCTGCTGAATATTCTTATAAAGTTGTTTTTTTGTTCCTTCAAGAGAGTATTGACTGTTGCGTACACCAAGTTTTGAATTTGAAATGCTTTTATTTACCTGCCATCCATTAAGTATCGGAACATTCATTGTGAATCCCAGGCCCCAGTTTATATTATCATTTACCTGGTCTTTAAAAGGATAATTCCCGGAAGTTATTGTACCAGTTACAGGATCAACAGTAACCTTTTGGCGGATATCGGAATAGCCTGTATTGAAAGAATGGCTAAATGTAATACGGGGGCTTCTTCCTCCCTGGGAGATTTTAAGGTCATATTCACTTGCCTTGAGTTGAAGTTCAGAACTTTTAACTTCAGGCCTTGATTCCAGTGCCAATGCATATATTTCATCAATATTTCCTGCAATAATTGAATTTGTGTCAACGTTGATCGCAGGTACAACAACTTCAAAACCGACCGGAGTTTTAAGTTCGAGTAACTGTGTAATATTCAGATAAGAAAGATCGAGCTGGTTTTTCATCGTAATGAGCTGCAACTCTTCCTGGGCAGACTGAGATTCAATCTCAAGAAGGGTCCCGCGGGCAGTACTCCCCGCATCTACCAGTTTTTTTGTTTTATCTATCTGTTGCAAAGTAATCTGAAGCTGATCAGACGTAGCTGAAACCAGTTCTTTATTAAGCAGGATTTGAAGGTAATCAAGAGCAACCGAAAGTGCAATATTATCTTTAATGTTCTGGAGATCCTGTTCCCCGGCCAGCAATGTATATTCATTCTTTTTTATTGCATTGTAATTCTGTAATCCGTTGAAAAGATTCAGACTGCCTCCCACATAAAAGTTATTGGACTGGATATTCTGTTGTTTGTATGTGTAAGTTGTCTGGTCAAGAGAACGGCCAAACGAATAATTCTGTGATGCAGTACCGTTCACAGAAGGTAAAAGTTTCAGTTTTGACAGATCAAGAGAGTTTTTCTGAAATTCAGTCTGAATGACCTGCTGCTTGATCTGGATGTTATTATCAACGGCATAGATTATACAATCCTCCAGAGACCATACTTTCTGTTGTGAAAACAATGAGCTCTGTGAAATAATTAACAGGGTAAATAAAAGCACAAGAAAATTTTTCATAAATATCAGAATAGGATACTGTTAAAAATAAGGGTACGAAGATAAATAATATATTAAACAGAAAGAAGGATTTATGTCAAAAGAGAAAAAAGAGTGCACGAAAATGTTTTTACTTATCTTTACCTGTAAGAAAAATAAACTTTTAAACAGATATTCAAATGAGTAAAAAAGGTCTGAAACTTGAGCCTGGCGTTATTTACGGTGATGATGTAAAAGCACTGTTTGATTATGCCAATGAGAATGATTTTGCAATTCCGGCCGTAAATGTTGTCGGAACAAACACAGTAAATGCCGTTCTTGAGACTGCAAGGACAGTTAAATCGCCTGTAATTATTCAGTTTTCAAATGGAGGCGCCCATTTTTTTGCAGGACAGGGATTAACAAAAGAGAATCAGGTTGGTGCAATTGCCGGGGGAATATCCGGAGCGATTCATGTGCATAATGTTGCAGAATATTATGAAATTCCCGTGATTCTGCATACCGACCATGCAGCAAGAAAACTACTGCCGTGGATAGATGCGTTATTGGATGCCGGCGAGGAGTTTTTTGAAACAAACGAAAAGCCATTGTTCAGTTCTCACATGCTTGACCTTTCAGAAGAACCCTTGCACGAAAATATTGAAACATGCAAAAAGTATCTTGAAAGGATGAGTAAGATTGGCATGACTCTGGAGATTGAGCTTGGAGTAACCGGCGGGGAAGAAGACGGCATTGACCATTCCGGAATTACAAGCGCACGGCTTTACACACAGCCGGAAGATGTCGCATATGCTTATGAGGAACTAATGAAAATAAGCGACAATTTCACTATTGCTGCTTCATTTGGAAATGTTCATGGTGTTTATGCTCCGGGGAATGTTGAACTTAAACCGGTTATTCTGAAAAATTCCCAGGAATATATTCAGAAAAAATTTAAAACAGGTCCGAACCCTGTTAACTTCGTATTTCATGGTGGATCAGGCTCCGAGAAACATCTTATTACCGAAGCAATTAAGTACGGTGCAGTTAAGATGAACCTCGACACTGATATGCAATGGGCATTCTGGTCAGGGATAAATAATTATTCAAAGGAGAAACACGATTATCTGCAGGGTCAGATCGGAAATCCTGAAGGAAAGGATAAACCAAATAAAAAATATTATGACCCGAGAGTCTGGCTGCGGAAAGGCGAAGAAACATTTATCGAAAGACTTAAGGAGGCATTTACAGATTTAAATGCCATAAACAGATATAATTAGATCCTTTTGGATTTTACTGGAAAGGGAGAGAACGGGAGAATAGAAGAATAGGAGAAAAAAGGTCTTAAAAGTTGTGAATAGTATAATAATCAGCCAGTCAGCAAAATGCAGACTGGCTCTTTTTTCAGTGTTAAAAACTATTTAATCCGGATATCATGTTGATAAACCGTTTTTTTAAATTAGATGCCTGATCCGAAAATCAAAGCATTTGAGGCGAAATATATTTAAAGAAGACCGGCTCAGAAGGAATAACAGACTTACTCTTATGCTTAATAACAGGGAGATGAGAGCCTTTGGCATATATTGCAGCAGATTTCGTGTGAAAAACAAATCAGAATTTCTAAGAGAAACGATAATGAAAGCAATTCTTAAACGCTTTGAAGATGAGCATCCTACGCTTTGGGAAGAAAATGAGCCTGATCTTTTTAACCAGATTGTTTCAAAATAAGATTGGTTAATACCTCCAAATTTTTAATTTTACAGGTTGGGACTCAAAAATTTGAGCCAATTTAGCAGCGGTAAAAACCATACAGTTTGAACCGGAATTATTTATTATTGGATATTTTGGTATCAGATACATTTCAATGAGTATTAACAGCCTGATATTAGAACCTACAAAGAAAACACCCTGGATCGTACTTGAATCAGGCAAGGTTATTATTTTAGGCCGGTCAATATTGGAGAATCCCGGTGAATTTTACAGACCAGTACATGAATGGGCATCAAAGTATGCTGACGAAAGCAGCAGGATGACAATAATAACCCTTGGTTTTGAATTTATAAATACTACTTCAATAAAATGGGTCTATGCGATCCTGAAAGAGCTTGCAAGAATTCCGGATATGAAAGTTCGGGCAAAGATTTCATGGTACTATGAAGTAGGTGATGAAGATATGTGTGATCTTGGTTTAATTTTAAGATCCCTGGTTAATTGCCCATTTACAATTATCGAGGTTGAAGACATTTATAAACAAAAACTGGAATAGCCCCGGATTATCAAAATGCTTATTCAAGAGACAAGAACTCTTTTCTTTTACATTAATCTTTCCCAATCCTTAATCCTGGAGCCAAAGGCAATAAACGGTGGCTGTAAATAGCTTATTTTATTGTACACGGGAGGACACCGTGTTATCGTTTCGATTAAATTACCGCCTGATTCTTCAATTATTAAATGACCGGCAGCTACATCCCATTCATGTATTAAACCAAACTTGGGGTAAATATCAGATATTCCTTCAGCTATTCTGCAAAACTTGATAGCACTTCCCTGAATTGCAACCACAACTTCATGCTGCTCTTTTAGTTTTTCAATCCAGGCGGCTTCTGATTCATTAAAATGTGAGCGACTTATTGATATCCTGTACGCCCATGACGGAGTAAAGGCAGGTAATATGATTTTTTTACCCTCAATAATTTTATATGCTCCTTTCCCCCTGAAGGCTATCCAGGTCTCGGATGTGACCGGGGCATGGATGAAACCGGCAACGGGCTGCTGATTAAACACCAACGCAAGCGAGATGCAGAATTCATTATTTTTTGAAATGAACTCTTTTGTACCATCGAGCGGATCGAGTATCCAGAGTGGATTCCATTCCGATCTTACCTCAAAGGCAATCTCTTTTGTTTCCTCACTGAAGACAGATATTCCCGGGGTTATTTCAGCCAGACCGGATTTTATAATTTTATCTGACGCCAGATCCGCCAGGGTAACCGGGCTGTTATCCTCTTTAATTCTGATATTGAACTCTTTATAATTATAGATCTTCAGTATTTCCCTTCCTGCATTTTCTATAAGATTGATGATTTCTGATATTTGCTTAATGGAGAGCATGAGATAATCTTAAACAGCCTTTTCGAAATTTGCTATGGCACTAAATTAGCTATTTTATCCTGATGATTCTGAGCCGGTATGGTAATACAGCATAATAATATCAAAATAAAATGCGGGTCATTAAAATTGATTTTTTTTTCTAATTTTGCAGCACCTTTTAAGGGTTAATTGACCCATGGTGTAATTGGCAACACGTCGGATTTTGGTTCCGCAGAGTCCTGGTTCGAGCCCAGGTGGGTCAAC
>PMEC01000205.1:4790-9000 GCA_003155705.1 Bacteroidales bacterium | reverse complement strand
AAACGATAACTTTGCCCCTCAGGGGTTGTCGAAAAAGTAGTAAAAATGAGAACTCTTTACTTTGTGTCCTTTGTGTTATCCTTTGTTAACCTTTGTGGTTCAGGGATTTATGTTTAACCACAAAGGGCACTAAGGATGTCTCAAAGGCGCACAAAGGACTTTTTCAACAGCCCCTTTTCTCTTTTCATGGCTGCCCCATCTTCAGGGGACAGATATATATTGGTTCCATCTCCGTAAATAAGACCCTTATCTCATATCTGACCCCATGTTATTCATAACTAAAATGAGAGTTTATCTGATTTATCACTTTTTCACTGTATTGAATATTTATTTATAACTTTGACTCTCTTTAGTAAGTTTAATACTGCTTGGATGATAACCAACAATGAATTAACCTGTTACGGACTTAATAATATTAAGCAGGTTCTATATAATCCTTCATTTGAGCTGCTTTTCCGGGAAGAAACCAAACCTGGACTTGAAAAATATGAAAACGGTACTTTAACTAAAACCGGTGCAGTTTCTGTCGATACAGGTATTTTTCACGGCAGGTCACCAAAAGACAAATATGTTGTTCTGGATGAAAAAACTAAAAATACAATCTGGTGGAAATCTGATCTTGCCAAATCTTCCGATAATAAACCAATTTCAAAAGAAATCTGGGATCATGGAAAGAAACTTGCGGTGAATCAGTTATCAGGTAAAAGGATATTTGTTGTTGATTGTTTCTGTGGTGCAAATAAAGATACACGATTAAATGTCAGATTCATTATGGAAGTAGCCTGGCAGGCTCACTATGTTAAAAACATGTTCATCAGACCTGAAGAACCGGAGCTTGAGAACTTCAAACCTGATTTTGTAGTACTTAACGGTGCAAAAACAGGCAATCCTGACTGGAAAAAACAAGGGCTAAATTCCGAGAATTTTATTTTTTTTAACCTTACTGAGGGGATGTGCGTTATAGGAGGTACCTGGTATGGAGGTGAAATGAAAAAGGGCATATTCTCTGTAATGAATTATTATCTGCCATTAAAAGGCATTGCCTCAATGCATTGTGCAGCCAATGTTGGAAAAAAAGGAGATGTTGCTATATTTTTCGGACTATCTGGAACAGGCAAGACAACTCTTTCAACTGATCCTAACAGAGCGCTTATAGGTGATGATGAGCATGGCTGGGATAATGATGGAATTTTCAACTTTGAGGGTGGATGCTATGCAAAATGTATTAACCTCAGCAAAGAAAACGAACCTGATATTTACAATGCAATAAAGCGTGATGCTCTTCTTGAAAACCTGGNNCGATATACCATATTAATAATATTGTTAAACCTGTTTCAAAAGCAGGGCATGCAAGGAAGGTCATTTTTCTGACTGCTGATGCTTTTGGTGTTCTTCCTCCGGTAAGCCGGCTGACAGAAGAACAGACAAGATACTATTTCCTGAGCGGCTATACTGCAAAACTTGCCGGAACTGAAAGAGGCATTAAAGAACCAGTTCCGTCGTTTTCATCATGTTTTGGAGGAGCGTTTCTGATGCTCGATCCGATAACTTATGCCAGGGAACTGACTAAAAAGATGAATTTGCATAAGGCTGAAGCCTGGCTTATCAATACAGGCTGGATGGGAGGTGCATACGGTACAGGTAAAAGAATTGATTTGCCGTCTACCCGTAAAATAGTTGATGCGATACTTAATGATACGATACAAAATTGCGGTTTTGAAACTATCCCTGTATTCAACCTGAGTATTCCTTTAAAAATCAAAGGGGTGGACAGCAATCTTTTAAACCCGGCAAAAGCATGGAGTACTCGGGAAAAATGGCGTCTGGCGGCAAAGGATTTAGCCCTTAAATTCATAAATAACTTCAGTAACTTCACATCAAACCCGGGAACTGCATCATTAATTGAATATGGTCCAATTCTTTGATTTACCATATTAAATAAATAATAACTTTACCCGATAAAAATGATGCTGTTATGAATATTATTTATTTTATAATTGCATTTCTTTTGGCCTACCTTCTGGGATCCATTCCTACTGCCGTTTGGGTTGGAAAAATATTTCACGGAATTGACGTGCGTGAACATGGCAGTGGAAATGCCGGTGCGACCAATGTAGTAAGAGTATTGGGATGGAAGACGGGTATTCCGGTCATGATAATAGATATTGCCAAAGGATGGCTTGCTGCGTATCTTCCTGTATTACTTAATCTTGCCGATGCCGGAAGTGCGCAATTGATAAATATTCAGATACTGACAGGGCTTACATCAATTATCGGACACGTCTATCCAATCCTGGCAGGGTTCAGAGGAGGGAAAGGAGTCGCGTGTACTGTTGGCGTTCTTGTAGCACTTCACCCATTTCTTACGTTATCCTGCATTTCTATCTTTCTTGTGGTACTGCTTATCACAGGATATGTATCAGTTGCTTCAATGACCATGGGAATCGCTTTCCCGATATTACTGTTCACGCTGTTTAGCACACCTTCAATATACTTTAAGATATTCTCTGTTTTTATAGCGATTGCAATTATTCTGACACACAGAAAGAACATCAAACGACTTCTTAGGGGAGAAGAATCTAAGTTTATAAAACGGAAACAGAAGAGCTGAATCAAAACTGTTCAAGCAATTCTATTCTCTTACTGATTGGCGGATGGGTTGAAAAAAGAGATCCGAAAGAAAATGATCTGTTTTTATCTTCAATACCGGGATTTTCAATAAATAACTGAGCCACATCTTTCCTTTTGACGGCTTCAATAGTAGGATCCACGGAGATTTTTCTGAGAGCAGAAGCAAGAGCCAACGGCCTTTTTGTAAGCTCCGCTGAACCTGCATCGGCCATATACTCACGATTCCTTGAAATTGCAAACCGAAAAAGACTTGCCAGCAAATAACCAACCGCGGCAAGGACCATGGCAATAAGGATACCGTATCCTCCTCCCTTTTTGGCTCTCCCAAGACTTCCAAACCTCATCGTTCTGAATAAGGCTTGCGAGATAAAGGCAAAGATCCCGACAAACACAATTGAAATGATAAGAAGTCTCACATCCCTGTTCCTGATATGCGTAAGTTCATGACCAATAACTGCCTCAAGTTCTTCATCATTCAGTTTATCAATAATGCCCCGTGAAAGTGAAACTGTGTAACTCTTTGTATCAATTCCACTGGCAAATGCATTCAATGAATCATCCTCAATTATATTTATTGCAGGCATGGTCATTCCTGCTGAAATGCAGAGGTTTTCAACCAGATTATAAACTCTTTTATTCTCATTTCTCTGTAATGGCCGGGAATCTGTTGCTGTTCTGATCATGGCCGAATGAGAGAACCATGCAATTGTAAACCAGATAACCACGCCAATTGTTATCCATGGAATTGTTAAAAGGAAGTTCCTGTTGACCAATTCAACTGAGTAGTTTTCATGCTGGATTAAATTAAAGAAAAAGAATACCCAGGTAAGTAGAAAGAAAACAAGGGGGAACATTAATAATAACAAAACCGACCTGGTATTATTCTTCCAAATCTGACTTTGAAGACCTGTGTAGTTCATAGAATCAGAACTGGATCTTTGGTGGCTGATCAGCACTTGCTCGTTGTTCTCCAAGTTCAAACATTGTCTCACGTTTGAAGTTAAAGAGAATTGCTACAAGATTCGACGGAAAAACCTCGATTGCAACATTCAGCTCTTTAGTAGCTGAGTTGAAGAATCTTCTTGCTGCAGCAAGCTTGTTCTCAATATCGGAAATCTCATTTTGTAGTTCCATAAAATTCTGACTGGCTTTCAGATCAGGGTAAGCTTCAACAGAGACTTTGAGTCCTTCCAAAGCATTTGAAAGCCTTCCTTCAGCTGCAATTTTTTCATTTATAGTAGTGGCTTTCATTGCATTTGACCGTGCTTCAGTAATCTCCGTAAGAACGCCTCTTTCATGACCCATGTAACCTTTTACTGAGTCAACCAGCTGAGGAATCAGGTCATGGCGTTGTTTTAGCTGTACATCGATGTCGGCAAATGCCTGCTCCCTGTTGTTCCGTAATCGTACGAGCCGATTATAAATTGATACTGCCATCAGGAACAGAATGAAAAGAAATACAAGTAAAAAAAGAAATACAATCATAGCTTTAAGTATTTGAAATAATTTTTTGAAGACGAAAGATATGAAATTTTGCTATATTTAGTGTTGAAGTTACTTCAATTTGAAAATTATTGTA
>PMEC01000205.1:0-4765 GCA_003155705.1 Bacteroidales bacterium | reverse complement strand
TTGTCTGACAAGCTACTATCCGCCGGAATAAACTCAATTGAGGCCCTTAAATCAACAGGTAGCGAGAATGCCTTTATAAGGATCAGAACAATTGATCCTTCCGCCTGTTTGAATTTGTTGTACGCCCTTGAAGGAGCTATCAGAGACATCAGATGGCATAATCTGGAGGAATCCAGGAAAAATGAACTGAAGGACTTTTTTGACACTTTAAAATAAGAGAGGATAAATTATGGTTGATGGTTTTGCAGCGCTTGAGCTGATTCACAGCAGGCAGAGCGACAGGAGCTATAGTGACAAACCTGTTGAAAATGAAAAAATTGAAAGGATTCTTGAGGCAGGCAGATTGGCTCCTTCAGCATGCAACGCCCAACCCTGGAAATTTATTGTCGTAGATGATCCCGGACTCAGAGCCAGTCTTTCCGAAGCCGCCTCAGCCAGGCTGCTTGGGATGAACTCCTTTGTAAGACAGGCACCTTTGCTTTTGATAGTTNNGATATTGGTATTACATCGGAGAATATCTGCCTCCAGGCAAGGGCTGAAGGCATCGGTTCATGCATGATAGGATGGTTTGATGAAAAGCTGGTGAAAAAGATTCTTGGGATTCCTGTGTCAAAAAGGGTTGAACTCATTATTACCCTTGGGTATCCTGCAAAAGAGCTGAGAGAGAAACGCCGTAAGTCGCTATCAGAAGTTGTTTCTTACAATAAATATTGAATAATCCGCCTCACCCCCTGCCTACCGGCAGGCAGGCATCTCCTCTCCCTTCGCCTTCGCGTAGCCGCTTCGGCAGAGCAAGGCAGGGGAAAGGGGCTAATACATTGTATTTCATTACAATACTAAATTAAATTAGTCTATCAAGGGCTGATTTTATCCTATTGACAGCCTCCTTTATGTTTTCATCAGAAGCTGCATAGGAAATCCTGATACATTTGGGGGCGCCGAATGCTGTACCGCCAACCAGTGCAACCCGTGCCTTATCAAGAAGATAAAGAGCAAGTTCGTCAGAATCTTTGATCGTTATTGTTCCATCTGATTTACCGAGATAAAAAGTAATATCCGGCATTACATAAAATGCACCCTGGGGAACCTTGACTTTAAGTCCCCTGACACTACTTAACAAGCCGCAGATCAGATTACGCCTCCTTAGGAAAGCATCTTTCATTCTTTCTCTTGAATCGGATTTGCTCTGAATAGCGGCAAGTGCGGCTCTCTGTGCTATGGAACATACACCAGACGTAAACTGACCCTGAAGTTTATTACATGCCTTTGCAATCCATAAAGGAGCTCCAATATAACCTATTCTCCAACCGGTCATTGCATAACTCTTTGATACGCCATTCACAGTAATAACACGATCGTAGATAAAATCGAATGAAGCCATACTTTCATGTTTGCCGGTGAAAGTAATATGTTCATATATCTCATCTGAAATGATGAATAATCCTTCGTGTTTATGAACAATAAGTGCAATCTTTTCCATTTCTTCCCTCGAATAGACCATCCCTGTGGGGTTTGAAGGTGAATTGAAAATTATCAGCCTTGTTTTTGGAGTTATTGCCGCTTCAAGGTCCCTGGGATTTATCTTGAAATCATTTTCAATTGCAGCCTCCACTATAACAGGCCTCCCCTGGGCAATCAGTATCTGATCATAATAGCTGACCCAGTAAGGCGCCAGAATGATAACCTCATCACCAGGGTTTACTATGGAGAGTATTACATTAATGAGCGAATGCTTTCCTCCTGCTGAAACAATTATCTGATCTGCTGTATAATTTAGTCCGTTCTCCTCTTTGAATTTCTTTGAAATAGCCTCTCTCAAGTCCCCATAACCCGGAACAGGCGGATACTTTGAATAGTTATCATCTATTGCCTGTTTTGCTGCCGCTTTAACATCATCCGGAGTGTCGAAATCGGGTTCACCAAGGCTGAGGTCAATAACATCTATGCCCCTGGCTTTCAATTCCCTGCTCTTCTGCGCCATTGCCAGTGTCGCAGAAACTGATAATGATTTAATTCTGTCGGATAAATACTCCATAATTGCAATAATAGAAGTTAATAATTCTATTTTGAGAAGGTCAAATGTATGAAGTTATGAGGAAAAAACTTAGGTTTGTATTAATAATTATAATACAGAAAAAATGGAAACGTTTTTTGATATTCTTAAAATCACTATTCCATCTGTGATTGTCTTTCTGACAGCCTGGGTTCTGTTAAGGAATATGATCAGTAATGATCAGGATAAGCGCCGACAGGAAATTATTATGCAAAACAGCCGCACAATATTGCCCATCCGTCTTCAGGCATATGAGCGGATAGTTCTCTTTCTTGAGAGGATCTCTCTTGAGTCACTGCTGATACGTACTAATACACCAGGTATGTCAGCCGGACAATTACATTCCGCACTTTTAAATGCGATCAGAAGCGAGTTTGAGCACAATCTTTCTCAGCAGATCTATATGAGTCAGCAGGCATGGGAAGTTGTAAAGAATGCCAGATCTAATACAATCAAAATAATTAATACTGAATTTGAAAATACAGTAAACACAGCATCAGGTCTTGATTTCAGCAAGCAACTTCTGGAAAGGGTTATGGAGCTTGATAAAGAACCCACCAAAACTGCTGTAGAGTATATCAAGAATGAGGTTGCCAGGATTATGTAATCACAATAATTCCACGCTCCTCTTTACAAACGTGCTAAGCTCTTCTCCTCTCAGCATATTATTTGCCAGCAAAGCAAGATCGATAAGTTGCCTGACAATTTTATTTTCGTTCCCATATGCTTCGAGAATGTCCTTACGGCTGTTATTAAATGTTTCCAGTTCTTTACGGAGCTTTTCAAGGTCGTCCTTTTCAAGCTGACTTATCTCCTCCTGTTTTTTCTTCTTGTGTTCCTGTTCCATGAAACTGATCTCTTCCTTAAGCCTTGTTCTCTCAGCATCATTATCTTTCAGTTTTGAGCCATATGCTACGTCTAAATCATTTGATAATTTTTCAATAAGAGCATGTCTTCCATTTACAACAAGGTTATAACTATCCGGCAGATCACCATAAAAATTCATTCCGCCACCAAATTGAGACATCTCTTTCATCCTTCTCATAAACTCTGACCGGGTTATAATAACAGGAGCATCATTATCATCAAGAGCCTCAAAAACAATAATATAATGATCCTTAAGTTTTAACTGGCCCTGAAATACGCTTTTCAGATCTTCCTGTTGGACCGGAGTAAGTTTTGACTCTTTAAGCTCATCTTTCTGGATCAGCTTATCGATGACGTCTGCATCAACCCTCACGAATCTTGATTCCTTGAATTTTCCTTCAAGATAATTTACCAGATGAATATCGAGCTGTCCGTCCAGCAGTAAGACATCATAACCTTTTGATTTTGCTTTGTCGATATAGGTGAACTGATCAGTTTTATCAGTAGAATAGAGATAGATAAGATTCTTGTTCTTATCTGTCTGATTCTCTTTAATTAGCTTCTCATATTCTTCATAAGTAAAGTACTTATCATCAGTCGTTTTTAACAGAGCAAACTTTGAAGCTTTTTCATAAAACTTCTCATCAGTTATCATTCCGTACTCAATGAAAAGTTTAAGATCATCCCATTTTTTCTCAAACTCATCGCGGTTCTTTTTAAAGATATCGTTAAGCCGGTCAGCTACTTTTTTAGTGATATGNNGGTGAATCAAGCACACCATGAAGAAGGGTCAGGAATTCGGGAACGATACCTTCAACAGAATCAGTTACAAAAACCTGATTACTATATAGTTGTATCTTATTTTTCTGGATTTCAAAATTGCTCTTGATTTTTGGAAAATAAAGAATGCCAGTTAGTTTAAACGGGTAGTCAACATTAAGATGAATATGAAAAAGCGGTTCATCTCCGGAAGGATAGAGCTCATGGTAAAATTTTGAGTAGTCTTCATCTTTAAGATCAGCAGGTTTCAGAGTCCAGGCCGGTTTTGTGTTGTTTATTATTTTGTCCTTTCCCGTATCGACATATTTGCCGTCTTTCCATTCTTTTTCCTTTCCGAATGCTATTTCAACAGGAAGAAACTTACAGTATTTTTTAAGTAATTCTTCTATCCTGCTCTCCTCCAGGAACGCTTTTGAATCTTTATCAATATACAATGTAACATCAGTGCCTATCTCCTTTTTTTCAGAATCTTCAATAGAAAATTCAGGGCTGCCATCGCATGTCCATTTAACAGCTTTGGCATCATTCTGCCATGATTTTGTTTCAACCTCCACCTTATCCGAAACCATGAATGAAGAATAGAAGCCGAGCCCAAAGTGCCCGATTATAGCATTTGCCACATCTTTGTATTTGTCAAGAAATTCGTTTGCACTGGAAAAGGCAATTTGATTCAGATATTTGTCAAGCTCCTCTTCAGTCATACCTAATCCTCTGTCAGATACTGTTATTGTTTTTTTCTTTTTATCTACTTTCACTCTGATTGTAAGGTCTCCCAGCTCGCCTTTGTAATCGCCTGCAGTAAAAAGCGTTTTCAGCTTTTGTGTTGCATCAATGGAGTTTGAGATGAGTTCGCGAAGAAAAATTTCGTGGTCGGAATAGAGGAATTTCTTAATAATAGGAAAGATGTTTTCAGTAGTTACACCGATTGTACCCTTTTGCATATTGATTCTGTTTTAATGTTTAACTTAAAAAATCATTTCTTTATTGTCAAAAGTTATGCCGGGACAGTCTAACTGACAAATAGTCATAAGAAAGATAAATGAAGAGTTGAAGAGTTGAAAAGTT
>PMEC01000239.1:2204-5106 GCA_003155705.1 Bacteroidales bacterium | reverse complement strand
CTGAAGCAAAATAAAATTCCTGCTATCGGATTTGTTAACGAAGTGAAGTTATATAATACTAAAGGACTGGACCATTTCCAGGTTGAGCAACTGACCAGATGGATTGACAATGGTCTTGAACTCGGCAATCACACTTTCTCTCATCCTAATTATTATGCTGTTTCTTTTAAAGAATATTCACAGGATATTCTGAAAGGAGAGAAAGTGACAAAGGAAATACTCGGGCGCAAAGGCCTGACACTTAAATATTTCAGATATCCATATTTGCAAACAGGCGGTACCGGCATAAAAGCAGATTCATTAAATAATTTTCTGTTGAATCATGGATATACGGCGGCTCCGGTTACGATTGCAAATGATGATTTTTACTTTGCCCTGGCTTACAGAAGGACACAGGTCAGAAAAGATACAATTCTACTGAAACAGATTGGACATGATTATATTGTTTACATGGAAAAGAAGCTGAAATACTTTGAAACAATGGCTTTTAAACTTTTCGGAAGAGATATTAATCAGATTTTGATTTTACATTCCAATGCTCTTAATGCCGATTATGTTGACTCACTTGCAGCTATGTTCCGGAAGAATAATTATGATTTTGTAAACATGGATAAAGCGCTGCAGGATGATGCGTACAAATCCCCGATTACAGTATTCGGAAACTGGGGAATATCCTGGATTGACAGATGGGCTCTTTCCAAAGGCAAAAGAGGGGATTTTTTCAGGGACAACCCTCCAGTCCCTGATTATATAAAAAAATTGTCGGAATAATATAAAAAAATGAGTATCGGCAATCATGAATATTCTATGTATTTCTTTTTAATAAAGATTCAGTTTCTCTTGATTGGAGATTCCTCACTTTTCCCGCTATGCGGGATTCGTTCGGAATGACAATTCATTTTGTTCGGGGGGGGGTAATGGCGGAGGATCGCCCGGGCGATCCTCCGCCATTACCCATGTGACACAATAAAGACTTGTCATTCCGAGCGTTAGCGAGGAATCTCATGATCAATTATTTTGAGATTATTATTAATTGTCGATGCTCATTTAAAAAAATAATTATCTTAACAAAGAGACAATTGATGAGAATTAAAAATTTAGTTTCATTTTATAAGCAGGAGAAAATTGATATATTCTTAGCTAAAAATATTTATATTTCCGGATGAAAAATATTTTATTCATTTCCATTTTATATCTTATTCCGATTTCGGTTATGTCACAGAAAGTGCCCATCCAGGTAATAAAGTCTGGAAATGCAGCTCTGTCTGAATGGCAAATTCTTGATAAACAATATCGTCCGGTTTTCCCGGGAAGTGAATATTTTAAACAGGATTCTGTTTCATTTACTCTTGAAGCGAATGAAAGATATTTACTGGAAATCTCCGTTTCTGAAATTTATGAACCTGACACAACCTTATATTCACTTCGTATCAATGGCGAACCGATTATGTTGATCCGTTCAAAAATAGAACCCGGGGATCATTTTTATCCGTTTTTCACCGGAGTAAAAGCTGAACCGACTAAGATTATTGGAGGCACAAACGCAAATATAGCCGATTTCCCCTGGCAGGTGTATTATATATCAGGACCTTATCTCTGCGGAGGTTCAATAATCGACCAGAACTGGGTAGTGACTGCAGCACATTGTACAAAGGATAGCAATGGCAATCCAATACCTGCATCCAGCATGCAAATAAAGGTAGGCTCAAGTACCACCTCAGGTGGAAAAGTGTACAATGTAAGTAATGTTATTGTACATTCAGGTTTCAATAGCCAAACCCTCATTAATGATATTGCATTATTAAAAATAGCAGGACCGATCAATTATACAAATGCCACGCCAATTAAGCTTGTATCCCCTTATGATGTTGCAGCCGGCGCTACTGATCCCGGAGTTATGTCGTGGGTAACGGGATGGGGATTAATCAGGGTTAATCCGCAAACATTACCTTCTAATCTGCAGATGGTTCAGTTACCTATTGTATCCAATGCCCAGGCCGCCATAGTTTGGGGGACTATTCCATCTACGGATATTATGGCTGGTTATCTCACCGGGAATAAAGATGCCTGCAATGGAGATAGTGGCGGACCTCTGGTAGTTCCTGTGAATAATGAGTACAAATTAGCAGGATTAGTCAGTTGGGGAAGCTCAAATTGCGATACATATGGAGGTTACACAAGCGTTTCGGCTCTTGAAACATGGATATTGACAAATACCGGGATTCAATATGCACCATCTTCACCAATTGGAGANNGGCACTGTGGTTTGGAACACAAATTATGCCGGTTCAGTGACCATATTGGTCAGAGCCACTATTTATGGTACAATTTCAGAATGGTCGGGACTTAATGTGAAAATTGCATTAAATACAAAGTTAATCAGTCAATCAAGAGATACTGCCCTTTGTGCCGGACAGCCGGTAAGTCTTATAGTCAATGCTGCGGGATATAATCTGATTTACAACTGGTATAAGAACGGAACCCTCATACCCTCAAGTAACTCTAATGTTTTTAATGTATCAGGTACAACAACAGGCAATTCCGGAATATATAAATGCAATGTATCAGGCTCATGCGGAACCCTGTTTTCCAACAATATTAATCTGACTGTGCATCCTCTTACGAATATAACATATATATCTTCCGATACTCAGGTTGCCTTTGGTAAAGATGCTACTCTTGAAGTTATATCAGACGGATTTAATTTATCGTACCAATGGCAAAAGAATGATACTTTGCTTGATAATACTAACACCTCCCTGTTGGTTTTACAGGATGTAAATGCAACTAATATTGGCCTTTATCGGGTTACTGTCAAAGGAGCCTGCGGAACAAAAATAAGCGACACGATTTATGTTTATGTAAAGAAGGCAAATTATTCGAATGAGCCGGAAATTTTTCT
>PMEC01000239.1:1703-2167 GCA_003155705.1 Bacteroidales bacterium | reverse complement strand
AGGGTAATTAAAAGATAGAATGACTAAGGGAACGAGAATGTCAGGGTACTGCCGCAAGTAATTGCACCCGAATAAGTTTTATCTGTTGTTCCGTTCACCTGAATAGCTTCCAGGTAGTATGTATCCACGGGCACATAAACGTAGGAATAAGAGGTTCCTGGATTTGCAACCAACAGAGGATATCCGTTTATGTAAACCTGATATGGACTTGTTGACTGATTTATAAATTTCAGAGTTCCGGTACCGGAAAGCGTGGTTGAAACGACCCTGGTCACATTAAGATCTAATGCAGGAGTTGTTGTAATGCCATTAACATTGTTCAGGCATCCTTTTTCCGCAAACCAATAATATATGTCTGTCCCTAAATTGTTGAAAGTTACCTTCCCATTAACATCCGACATTTGAGTTGCACCAAATTGATTTGTGTCGTTTTCCATATCGGACTGAGTCTTAAAAAGTTTTAC
>PMEC01000239.1:0-1660 GCA_003155705.1 Bacteroidales bacterium | reverse complement strand
GATCTCTTGTATTTACTAAAACTGATCTCTGCAAATCTTATCAAGTGCTGCTGCTCGTTCAGCAGGTCATGCTGCAGCGACAGTTCATGTTCCAAATCACGCCAGATATGCCGCATCATATGCCATTAATACATCAGTTAATAAACAGACTGAAAGAGATTGGCAGATTCAGAAACTGCTTGATATTCTTAAACCAATTATTTTATTATATGACTATCGGGAATCAATAATAAGAAGACTGAATTATTTTGAAAATGCATGAACTCAATCCCCCGGCCCCTTTCTCTTGTTGCCAAAAGAAGGGGGAGTGAAATTTTTAGCCGGGGTTGTCGAAAAAGTAGTAAAAATAAGAAATCTTTACTTTGTGTCCTTTGTGTTATCCTTTGTTAACCTTTGTGGTTNNGGATTTATGTTTAACCACAAAGGGCACTAAGGATGTCTCAAAGGCGCACAAAGGACTTTTTCAACAGCCCCGGTTGGAGTGAGTTCATGAGACCAAAATGAGGAAATAATTGATTATCAAATTCCATAAAAAACTTTAATACTCTTTCCTGATACTCATTTAAAATTATAACAATATGTATATTTGATTTATGAAAATCAAATTATTATGGGACATTTAAATTGGAAAGGAGAATGGATTTCAGATGAATCTCCATTCGATAAAGCCAGTGAATATTCTTTGAAACAAGATTTAATAAAAGAATTATTGGAAGTAGCTAAAAAATATCAAGGTAGAATTAAAGACAAAACTATTGTAGAAGCCGCAAATGAAGTTGCTAAGAAATATAAACTTTTGAAATAAATATTGTCTTAAATTATAATCCAAACGCAATTAAGATTATTACTTTTTGCTATAACCGGAAATCAAAGTTTTGATTTCATCATTTGTGGCGTAATCATATGCTGTTTTGCCTTCTACTGTTTTTAATTCTGTATTTGCGCCTTTTCCCAGCAGCAGCTTTACAATTTCAGTGTTCCCGTGTGCAGAAGCTATTATCAAAGCAGTTGGACCGGTGGGTACTTGCAAATCGAGTTTTACCCCTTTGTCTAATAGCAACTTTACAACTTCTGCCCGATTATATTGTGAAGCTATCATTAAAGCCGTGAACCCACCAGGGTTTTGCCAATCCAGATTTGCTCCCCTGTCCAGCAGNNCCTTTATCCAGCAGCAACCTGACAATTTCTATGTAGCCAGAATCGGAAGCAATTATTAAAGGCGTTGTTCCTCCATTTATTGGCAATTCTAGATCCGCACCTTTATCTAATAATAACTTAACAATTCCCGGATAGCCATTATGGGAAGCAAGAAACANNGCATATTCAATTTTGCCCCATGATCAAGTAATAGCTTTGCTATTTCAGTATAACCAAAAAAAGATGCAAACATCAAAGCAGTATGTCCATCTGATCTCTGAAAATCTGTTTTTGCTTCATGATCAAGTAATAGTTTCACAACTTCCGGGAAATTGTAATAAGAAGCTGTCATCAAAGCAGTACTTCCTGTTGTGTCTCTCGCGTTTACATTTGACCCATGATCAAGCAACAACCTTACAATATCTGCATGTCCGTTATGTGAGGCTGACATCAAAGCAGTACTGCCATCGGCGTAGACAAGATCAACTTTTGCACCTTTTTCAAGCAATACTTTGCAAACATC
>PMEC01000033.1:21581-21731 GCA_003155705.1 Bacteroidales bacterium | reverse complement strand
ACATTAGTATGCAACAACCACCATCATTAATTATTTTATTGATTGTCTTTAAAGCTCCCCTGATCCTTGTATCATCTGTTACAACAAACGTTTTTTTGTCAAGAGGGACATTGAAATCGACCCTTACTATCGCTTTCTTTCCTTTGAAAT
>PMEC01000033.1:9370-21519 GCA_003155705.1 Bacteroidales bacterium | reverse complement strand
TTTGAAGAAAAAATTATGGCAAAAATTACATTAAAAGGGAACCCGGTTAATACATCCGGAAACCTTCCTTTAAAAGGATCCAAGGCACCTGATTTTATTCTTGTTAAATCAGATCTGGGAACTCAGTCTCTTTCAGAGTTGAAAGGTAAAAAACTGATTTTGAATATATTTCCAAGTCTCGATACTTCAGTGTGTGCAATGTCTGTCCGAAAATTTAACCTGCTGGCTGCTGGAAAAACAAATACAATTGTTCTTGCAATTTCAAAAGATCTCCCATTTGCACATAAACGATTCTGCACCACTGAAGGGATAACAAATGTTGAAACTCTTTCAGGATTTCGTGATTCATCATTTGGCAAAGCTT
This sequence comes from Bacteroidales bacterium, assembly GCA_003155705.1. Lineage (GTDB taxonomy): Bacteria > Bacteroidota > Bacteroidia > Bacteroidales > VadinHA17 > LD21. Next base: position 21,155 of record PMEC01000033.1, on the reverse strand, counting down.
ATGGAGTTGACATAATTGACGGACCAATGGCCGGTCTCTATGCCCGCAGTATAGTTGTGGTCGATGAAAAGGGGATTGTTATTTATACACAACTTGTACCTGAGATAACGCAGGAGCCTGACTATGATTCTGCAATTGCAGCAATTTGAAATTTACCGGGCATTATTTATTTGTTTTCCTGAAATGAAGAAGCTTTAATGAATTTTTCTCAGATACCGGGACAAACAGAGGTTATTAATAAACTTTTAAAATCCGTAAAAGAGGAACGGGTAAGTCATGCCCAGCTATTTATCGGACCGGAAGGTTGCGGAAGCCTTGCCATTGCCCTGGCTTATGCCCAATATGTAAGTTGTGAGAACAAAACACCTATTGATTCATGCGGGATCTGTAAATCGTGTGTGAAATACGAAAAGATGATTCATCCCGACCTGCATTTTGTTTTTCCCGTTATTAAAGGGAAAAAAGCAACTGAACCTGTCAGCGATAACTATATCACGGAGTGGAGAGAATTTGTAAGGAAATCACCATATTTCTCAATAAATAACTGGTTCGATTCAATAGAGGTAGGTAATGCCCAGGGGATGATTTTTGCATCGGAGGCAGCAGAAATAATAAAAAAATTAAGTCTTAAAACGTTCGAGTCGGATTTCAAAATAATGATAATCTGGCTACCTGAAAAGATGCACCATGCCACTGCAAACAAACTTCTTAAAATAATTGAGGAGCCTCCTGAAAAAACGCTTTTCCTTCTTGTAAGTGATGAATATGACAAAGTGATACCAACAATTCTTTCAAGATGTCAGCTTGTTAAGATCCCTGCTTTCCGTAATGATGAAATTAAAAGCTTTCTGAGAAGCACTTATGGAACAACTGAAATCAAATCGAATGATATTGCCCGTGTAGCTAATGGTAATATCCTTAGAGCCATTGAGTTATGTCTGAACGATGAATTGTCAGCTTTCCATCTTGATAGCTTCAGGAGGTTAATGAGATTTGCATGGAAACGGGATATTATTTCAATTATTGAATGGTCGGAGGAGATGGCTGCGACAGGAAGAGAAGCTCAAAAAAACTATATTTCATTTGCCCTCAGACTTTTAAGAGAAAATCTTATGCTATCACTCAGGCAGCTTCAGAATAATATTATTTTTCTGGCAGGAGAAGAAGCGGATTTTTCGGAAAAATTCCATCCTTTCATAAATAAGAAAAATATATATCCGCTTGTCAATGAGTTCAATCTGGCATATTCACATATAGAAGCAAACGGAAACGCAAAAATTATTTTCCTCGATCTGGGCCTTAAGGTTACCAGGTTGATCAAGTGATAAGAATTTCGGATTGCGGATTGCGGATTTAAAGCCTTGAATATGCGGATAATTTAAACAATCCGAAATCCACAATCCGAATTCCGAAATTGCCAACAATTGAATTTCATACTTTAATTCACTATTTTTGTGGTGCACATACATGAAATAAGTTGGTATGACAGAAAATGAGGAATTACAAAATCAGCCGGGTGAAGATATCCGGATGCCTGATATAACATATAGATGCGGCTATAATAAACTCGATTCCTTCGACTGGTTGAAGGACCTTCCGGAAGATTATAATAAGAATGAAATAGTCGAAATCAGGTTTAAGAATACCCGTAAAGGATTCTTTAAGAATGTCAATGGTTTAAGGCTCGAAATTGGTGATGTTGTTGCAGTTGAGGCATCCCCTGGTCATGATATTGGACGTGTTTCAATGGTTGGTCAGCTGGTGACTGAGCAGCTGAAGGAGCTCAAAGTGGCGCCATCATCAGAGGAAATGAAAAAAGTTTACCGCAAGGCTAAACCAGTTGATGTTCAAAAATGGGAAGATGCTAAAAAGCTCGAGACACCTACTATGCTGAGATCCAGAAAGATATCTGAAGAGTTGAAACTCAACATGAAGATAGGCGATGTCGAATATCAGGGCGATAAAACAAAAGCAATTTTTTATTATATAGCTGATGAAAGAGTCGATTTCCGACAGTTGATAAAAGTACTCGCGGAGGAATTCAGGGTAAGAATTGAAATGCGTCAGATAGGAGCCCGCCAGGAAGCCGGACGTATTGGAGGAATAGGGTCATGCGGGAGAGAATTATGCTGTTCTACATATATTACGAATTTTGTTTCTGTAACTACAACACATGCAAAATACCAGGAACTGTCACTTAACCCTCAGAAGCTTGCAGGACAGTGCAGCAAGCTAAAATGCTGCCTGAACTTTGAACTTGATTGCTATGTTGACGCACAAAAGCAATTTCCACCCAGGGATATACCGCTGGAATTAGCCGATAGCTCTGTCTGGTTCCAGAAAATGGAAGTTCACAAAGGAATTTACTGGTACTCGACAGATGCGCATTCTTCAGTAAATCCTACTGCTGTCCCTGTACAGAGGGTAAGGGAGATTCAGGATATGAACAGGAAGGGTAAAAAGCCAGAGCATCTGCTCGTTTTTGAAGACTCTGCAGACTTATCAACGGCGTCTGTGGATCTGCTGAAAAACAACAGCCTTACACGGTTTGATACGCAACCTTCCAAGGGGATGCAACAACATCAGCATAACAAAAGAAAAAACAGAAGATTTAATGAGAAAAGGAATAAATAAATATACATTCCTTTTTTGTCTCCTCTCTATCTTGTTGTTCTATTCATGCAACAGCAATTTAATATTTACAGATTCTGTTTCAATACCTGATGAAGAATGGACTTTAGAAAATGTACCAACCTTTGCACCTGAAATTACTGATACGGTCTCCAACGATAATGTTTTTTTTACTATCCGGACCGGCTCTTCTTATCCCTTCAGAAATATTTATCTTTTTGTGTCCACAACTTCTCCTGCCGGGAAAACAATAACTGATACCCTTCAGTATCTGCTTGCAGATAAGAAGGGTAAATGGTACGGAAAGGGATTGGGAGATATTCATGAACTGAATCTGCCATTCAAATCCAGTGTCTATTTTCCTGCCAAAGGTATCTATACTTTTAAAGTCAGCCATGGAATGCGTACAGAAAATCTGAAAGGTGTCTATGACATCGGATTAAGGATTGAAAAGATTAAAAAATAAGACATAGCTGTGGGAAAGAATAAATTAGCCAGGTGGGCTGAAATGAAATCTTTCAATAACGTCATTGAGCCTCCCATAGAAGAGGTGCTTTCTAAGGATCATATATTAAAGGGAAACTGGAACAGGGTTATTTTCAAAAATGAAAACCCCATCATCCTTGAACTTGGTTGCGGAAAAGGGGAATATACTATTGGCCTGGCAACAAAAAATTCCGATAAAAATTATGTCGGTGTAGATATAAAAGGGGCCAGGCTATGGCGTGGCTCTAAAACTGCTCATGAAGACAAATTACTTAACACAGCATTTCTCAGGACGAGAATAGAATTTATTAATTCTTTTTTTTTAAATGATGAAGTTGATGAAATCTGGATGACATTCCCCGATCCTCATCCAAAAAGACGTAATTCCGGGAAGAGACTGACAAGCCCCGTTTTTCTTAATTCATATCAACTTTTTCTTAAAGATCGAGGGATTATTCATCTTAAGACTGATAACAAGGATCTCTATAATTATACAATTGAAGTAATCAGACATAATAACCTTGAAATTGTTGTTTCAACAGACAACCTGTATGCCGGAGAATTGAATGATGAAATTCTATCTATAAGAACGCATTATGAAAAAGCCTATCTCAGAGAGGGGATAAATATTTGTTACCTGGCTTTCAGGCTTGAAAAAAATATAGTTTTAGCAGATGAAATCTGAAAGACAAAGAGATAATGATGGTTTCTTTGAAAAGGTATATGAGATAACCCTTCTTATCCCGTACGGGCGAGTTACATCCTACGGCGCCATCGCACGGTTTCTGGGATCAGGGCAATCAGCGCGGATGGTTGGATGGGCACTTAATTCAAGTCATACCAGACCCGACTTTATTCCCGCTCACAGGGTTGTCAACAGGAATGGACTGCTTACAGGTAAACATCATTTTGGTAATTCCACTACTATGCAGCAACTGCTTGAAAATGAAGGTATCATCATTGAAGATAACAGAATAATTGATTTCCCCGAAAAATTCTGGGATCCGATGAAAGAACTTTAATCTTTCACCCACACTACCCCATTATTATTTTGCTTTTCGCCAAAAATTCTGTAAAATTGCACCTTCTTTATATTTAATTTAAATAAAAATAGTCTTGGAAACATTTTCCAAAAATCAGATATTAAACGCTTTAAGGAAAGTATTTCATCCTGAAAAGAAAAAAGATATCGTTTCACTTGATCTTGTAAGCGAAATTGAGACAGATGAAAACGGCATTTCAATAACTCTTATTCCTGAGCGCTCAAACGATCCATTTATTTCGTCTCTGAGAAGTTCAATTACAAAGGTCCTCAAGGAAGAACTCGGACCTGATGCAGTGATAAAGGAAATCAAGGTCGTACCCAAAATTGTTGTGGCAAAGGATATTGAAAAGTCTGAAAACGTACTTCCTGATGTAAAAAACATTATTGCAGTCTCATCCGGGAAAGGAGGGGTCGGTAAGACCACAATAGCAGTCAACCTGGCCGTAGCTCTTGCCCGTAAAGGCTACAAGGTCGGACTACTTGACGCTGATATATTCGGGCCATCTGTACCGATAATGTTTGATGCGAAAGATTATAAACCCGAAGCTAAAAAAGAGGGCAACAGTGACAAGATAATACCTCTGCTTAAATTCGGCGTAAAAGTACTTTCTATTGGATTTTTTGTCGATCCGGCAGATGCAGTTGTCTGGAGAGGTCCAATGGCATCAAATTTTCTTAAACAACTCATAACGCAGGGCGATTGGGGTTCACTGGATTTCCTCCTTGTTGATCTTCCACCTGGGACAAGCGACATTCATCTTACTCTTGTTCAGGAGGTTGCTGTTACCGGGGCAATTGTCGTCAGCACACCACAGGAAGTAGCACTTGCTGACGCAGTTAAAGGTATTTCGATGTTCAGAAGTGAAAAAATAAATGTGCCTGTGCTTGGACTGGTTGAAAATATGTCGTGGTTCACACCTGCCGAACTCCCGGAAAACAAATATTACATTTTCGGGAAAGATGGTTGTAAGTTGCTTTCCGCCAGAATGAATGTTCCTCTTCTCGGACAAATACCTATTGTTCAGAGTATTTGTGAGGGCAGCGACAATGGAAGGCCAGTGGCCTTAGAGGATAATCTTACCGGACGGGCATTCATATTGCTTGCAGATAATCTTATTGAAAGAATAAATGAGAGAAACCGTGAACAAAAATCCACGGAAAGATTAAAAATATCAAAAATTAAATAATTATATAGATGGCTGAAATTAAGAACATTAAGGAACGAGTATTGAAAGCACTTGAGAGTATCAGACCATATCTTCAGTCTGATGGTGGCGATATTCAACTGATTGATGTTACTGAAGATTATACAGTAAGAGTAAAACTTCAGGGAGCGTGTCACGGTTGTCCCTATAGCATCCAAACACTTAAAGCAGGTGTTGAACAGGCATTAATTAAAGAAGTACCTGAAATTAAAAGTGTAGTTTCGGTCGATTAAGAAGGTGCAAGCCAATTTTGTATACCTTTGATATACTATACCCGGCATTAGACAGTTTATAGTATAAATTTCCATTTTTGGCTAAAGGCAAAAATTCATATAAATTCCTCATTATACTGGGATCTCTGGCGATCCTTTGGAGTTGTTCCGTTGAAAAGAATACGAGTTCCACAAGATTTTACCAGGGGCTCACCTCCAGATACAACATCTATTTCAATGGTAATGAGAGCTTTAAAACAGGTGTCGAAAAAATAAATGCCGGATACAGGGACGATTATTCAGAACTTTTAAAGGTTTTTGAATACAGCGATCCAACGACTGTTGCAATGTGTTCTGCTGATATGCAGAGAGCCATACAGAAAGCTTCAAAGGTCATTTCATTAAAATCAATTACAGCTAAACCCGAAACAAAAGCCAATGCAATTCCTACTCAAAAGGATGAAGAATTTCTGAACAGGAAGGAATATAATGACTGGGTTGATGATTGTTATCTTCTGATGGGGAAAGCAAGGCTTTATACTCACGATTTTGAACAGGCTAAAGCTACACTTAGTTATAATATTTCATCATCAGTTGACAATAAAATCAGGAATGAATCGACAATCTGGCTGGCGAGAATTTACAATGAAACAGGAAACTACAATGAATCCTTCAGGATTCTGAATGAACTAAATTTATCCAAAGATTTTACAAAAGATCTTCTTGAAATGTATTATTCAACCCTTGCTGATCTTTATTTAAAACAAAAAAGATACCCTGATGTTATTGAACCTTTAAACAAAGCGCTGGAATTTGTTTCCGGCAAACGAAATAAATACAGGCTCACTTATCTCTCTGCACAGCTACATGAAAAGACCGGTGATGGGAAAAAGGCCACTATCCTTTATCGTAAAGTCATTACTATGAACCCACCTTATGAAGTGGAATTCCATGCAGAAATAAATCTTGCGGGTGTTTTTGATGTGAACAGTGGGAACCCCGATTACATAAAAAGAGAACTTGAAAGGATGCTTAAGGACTCTAAAAACATGGAGTTCATGGATCAGATTTATTTCGCGCTGGGGAATCTTGAGAAGAAAGAGGGAAAAATGAAGGAGGCTATTGATTATTACAAAAAATCGGCTACCGCCAGTAGACAGAATCAGAAACAGAAAGGGAAATCCTTTCTTGCACTGGCTCAGTATTATTACGACATACCCGATTATTTAAATTCCGGAAAATACTACGATAGCACAGTATATCTAATAGATCAAAGATATCCCGATTATCAATTAATCAAAGCTAAATCCCAGAATCTTAATGCCCTTGTCCAGCAACTGACTATAATACAGAGAGAAGATAGTCTCCAGCGTGTTGCAAGACTCCCGGAATCCGAGAGGAATAATCTTATTGCTTCAATAATTGAAAAAGAGAAAAAAGATGAGTCAGGGATAAAGCCGGGGGCTAATAATGCGGATAGAAATAATATGGGGCAGTTCTATGAAAACCAGCAGAGATTCCAGGAAAATATAACCCAGGAGGGTAAATGGTATTTTTATAATCAGTCGGCTCTGACTTTTGGAAGAACCGAATTCAGGAGAAGATGGGGCGACAGAAAACTTGAAGACAACTGGAGACGATCAAACAGATCGATTGTGGCAGCAAGTCAGGTATCTGGCAACCTGGAAGAATCTAATGGACAGGTTAAGAAAGATACATCCAAGGCTGTAAGTGATAACAAAAATCCTCAGTTTTACCTTCGTAATCTGCCGATGACTGATTCTTTAGTAAACATTTCAAATGAGAAAATCGCCAATGCTTATCTTGAGACCGGAAAAATTTATAATGACAGGATATCAGATAAACCGAAAGCTATCGAATCTTTTGAAGCATTGCTGAAACGTTTTCCCGGTAATGAACTTGAACCTGAAGCTCTTTACTATAGCTATCTCGTTTATAAAGAGGTAAACAACTCATTATCTGAGACATACCGGCAGCGGTTACTTGAGAAATACCCCGACAATGAATTTACCAGAATAATTTCTGATCCGGATTATTATGCCAAGAAACTGGAGGATGTGAAAAAAGTAGAAAAGCTTTACCAGGAAGCTTATAATACCTTTAAATCAGAAAACTTTACAGTTGCGATTTCACTATGTGATGACGCAATAAAGCAATACGGGAAAGATGAGCTAACTCCAAAATTTCTCCTGCTCCGGGCTTATTGTATTGCCAGAACATCAGATGAGAGAACCCTTAAAGAAGAACTTGACAAGCTGATTAAACTATGGCCGGGGAGCCAGGAGTCTGGTAAAGCTTTAGAAATAATTGCTTACCTGAATCAGAAAATTCCTGAACTTAAAGTCGAAGAAGACAAACAGATTGCGGCAGAAATATATGTTGACGATATTTCATCTCAACAGACGTTCGCTCTTGTAATAATGAATTCCTCTTTTAATATAAATCAGGCTACTTTCGACGTAATAAGTTATAATATTGATAATTACACAAATAAAAATTACAGGACAGAAGGCTCCCTGGTTGATAATAAATACATAATGATAACTGTTTCAGGGTTTGCAGATGCCCCAACCACCATGGATTACTATAATGCTTTCCATACTGATCAGATTGTCAGAAATCAATCCGGATCGAAGATACTGACATTTGTTATAGGGAAGAAGAACCTGGAAACTCTCAGTAAAGATAAGAATCCGGAACGATACAGACTCTTCTTTGAGGAAAAGTATCTGAAGAATGAAAGCAACAAGTAGCTGAAAGAGAACTATCTTTGCGTTCCGGTAATTTATACAGTCAATGCGGAAATTAAGATTACTTTGGACCGATGATGAAATTGAAGCTCTAAAACCACATATATTTTTCCTTCGTGAAAAAGGTTATGAAATAGATACCTGTTCAAATGGGAATGATACAATAGATCTGGTCAGGCAGAATCCCTATGACCTTATTTTACTTGATGAACATATGCCCGGTCTGAGTGGAATTGAAACTCTCCGTTTAATCAAAGAAGCACGACCGGAGATACCGGTTGTAATGATAACAAAAAGTGAAGAGGAAGAAATAATGGAGGCGGCAATCGGTTCTGAAATTGCCGACTATCTTATAAAGCCCGTTAAACCAAATCAGATCCTGCTTGTCCTAAAAAAGAATCTTGAACAAAAAAGACTCATAACTGAAAAAACCACAATTGACTACAGACAAGAATTTAGAAAAATCAGCAGTATGATTAATACTGCCAAAACTCATTCTGACTGGACAGATCTTTATAAAAAAATAGTCTATTGGGAGACTGAGCTTGAAAAATCGACAGACACTGGTATGACCGAAATTCTTCAGATGCAGGAAGCCGAGGCAAATAATTTATTTTCAAAATTTATAATTAATAATTATCTAAGCTGGTTAAACAACGATAAAAGCAATAAGCCCCTTTTCTCACCCGATCTTCTTTCAAAAAAAGTTTTCCCTCTTCTTGATAAAAACAAACCAATATTCTTCATTTTAATCGATAATATGAGATTTGATCAATGGAAGACTATCTCTGCGGAACTTACCGGACTTTATCGCATTCTTGAAGAAGAATTATATTTCAGTATTTTGCCAACGGCGACTCAGTTCAGCCGCAATTCAATTTTTGCAGGACTTATGCCTTTAACCATTTCAGAAATAATGCCTGAATTTTGGATACCTGACGACGAGGAGGAAGGTAAGAATAATTTTGAAGAAGAATTTCTGACACGGCAAATAGCGCATAAAGGCTTGAATATCAAATGGTCCTATAATAAAATCAGTAATAATCAGGACAGCAAAAAAATAAATGAGAGGATAAAGTCGCTGCTTGAGAATGATCTGAACATTCTTGTTTATAATTTTGTGGACATTCTTTCACATGCACGGACCGAAATAGGAGTAATCAGAGATCTCGCAAACGATGAACGCGCCTATCGAAGTCTGACAAGGTCATGGTTTATTCACTCTTCATTGTTTGAACTACTTAAAACACTTGCTGCTCAAAGGGTTAAAATAATTTTCAGTACCGATCATGGAACAATAAGGGTGCAAAATCCTGTTAAAATTATCGGAGACAGAAAGACTTCTGCTAATCTTCGGTATAAAATGGGGAGGAGCCTGGATTATGATCCATCCAGGGTGTTCGAAATAAAAAGCCCTGAAAAAGCCTGGTTACCAAAAAGTAACATTAGCTCAAGGTATATCTTCGCCATCAATAAGGATTTTTTAGTCTATCAGAACAATTACAATCATTATGCCAGCTATTATAAAGACACGTTTCAGCATGGCGGAATTTCGCTGCAGGAAATGTTATTACCTGTCGCCTGTCTTGAACCCATTAGCTGAAGTTTCATATTTTTGTCCGAATGGAAATTGTAATCAGAGATAAGAGCTGCCTGCATAAAAGTGCAATAAAGTTCCTAAGTTGTACCTCCGGAAAAAAGATTTTTGCTTTTTCCGGGTCGATGGGCGCCGGCAAAACAACGATAATCAAGGCAATCTGCGAAGTTCTCGGTGCAACAGACATTATAACCAGTCCGACATTTACAATTGTAAACGAGTATAAAACCTTATCCGGAGAATCGATATATCATATTGATTTTTATAGAATTAAAAAAACTGAAGAGGTTTTTGATTTTGGGATCGAGGAATACCTTGAAAGTGGTTCATACTGTTTTATGGAATGGCCTGAGCTGGTTGAGGGAATCCTTCCTCCTGAGACTGTTTATGTCAGAATTACTGTTGATAAAAGCGAGCACCGTATTCTGAATTTCCTATAAAATTCTATTTTGCCGCGTGTTTCAATTTTTTTACCTTTGATAGAAATAAATTCTTACCTGAAGATGAACGAAAAAGGTAACAGCAGGCACCAAAACTTCGGGAAAACATCTTTCATGCCAAAAGAGGAACATCTTGAAACAGCGGTAAAGAACCGCAGTATTTCGATCGGTATTGCCGGAAATACCAATGACGATGAAAAAAGGGTTGCTGTAACTCCTGAATCAGTCAACCTCCTTGTTGAGGCTGGGAATGAAGTAATTGTTCAGAAGGGAGCAGGAACAGGTGCCAATTATTCTGACCAAGATTACAGTGAAAATGGGGCTATAATAACTGACTCTTCTGCAAGAGTTTACAGTGCTGATGTAGTTATAAAAGTGGCCCCATTCAACGAGCATGAGACTGATTATTTAAAGGGGAATCAGATTGTAATGTCGTTCCTGAATGTCTTAAAGCTCAGTGAAGATACTCTTGGCAAGCTTATCAGGAAAAAAGTTACGGCAATTGCATTCGAAAAAATAAAAGACGATAACGGGGTTCTGCCTGTTATGGAATCAATGAGCGAAATTTGCGGGATAACTTCTCTGCTTATTGCATCGGATTACCTTAGCAGCCACCATGGAGGAAAAGGAGTTATGCTGGGAGGTATTACAGGCGTTACTCCTACCGAAGTTGTGATAATCGGAGCCAACACTGCCGGGGAATATGCCGCAAGAGCCGCAATAGGTCTGGGTTCAGAGGTTATGATTTTTGATAATTCTCTTCACAGGTTAAGACGTTTTCAAAATCTTTTAGGACAGCGGCTTCAGACCTCTGTTTTTCATCCTCAGGTTCTTAAAAAAGCACTTAAATCAGCGGATGTGCTTATAGGAGCTATAGAACTCGAAGATCTCAAGCCATGGTATTATATTACTGAGGATATGATCCGGATGATGAAAAAAGGATCTGTTATTATCGATCTTAGCATCGACCGTGGAGGCTGTATTGAAACAACTGAATGCAGACCGCTCCATGATCCGGTTTATGAGAAACATGGAGTTATACATTTCTCAGCATGGAATCTCCCCTCGAGGGTTGCCAGAACTGCTTCAATTGCACTCAGTAATATCTTCATTCCGATTCTTCAGAATATGGCAGACGCAGGAGGCATGACTCAACTGCTGAAGAATGATACCGGTTTAAGGAACGGGGCTTACCTCTACAATGGCATACTGACTAATGAAACACTCGGGCAGAAGTTTGGAATACTTTCAAAGGATCTGGATTTGCTGCTATCTGCATTCTGATCGTTAATGGAAAAATAGTTTAGTATCTAAACAATCTGTTTCAATTTCGGCTCTTCTCCCGATAAAAAGTGCGCGGTTGTCGGCAATATGCCCGGCAGGAAAATTTAAAAAAAC
>PMEC01000033.1:0-9339 GCA_003155705.1 Bacteroidales bacterium | reverse complement strand
TGAAAGATTGCCACCGGTCAGTTCTCCTGAAACATTTTTAGGCCTAATGATTTTGCCGTTCCATGTATAAGTCCCCTTACCACCGAATAAAGCAGTTCGTAAAGACTCAAAAGTCTCAGCAGTTTTTTCCCGGTTGGAATAGTTTAAAGGCATTTCGGCATGAAGCGAAATAATTCTGCAGACCTCACTTAACCATAGATGCAGTACAGTAATATCACTGAACCCTATGTACCATTTTGGATTTTTTTTCAATACTGAAAAATCAATTTTATTAATTATTCTTGAAACTCCATAGCCGCCCCTGGCGCAGAAAACTGCTTTAATGTTATTATCATCTGTCATCTCCTGCAGATCGGCTAATCTTTCATTGTCACTTCCCGCAAACTGACCGTCTTTTTTAAAAGCATTCTTCCCTATTCTTACTTTGAGTCCCCACTTTTCGAGTAAAACCACAGCTTCGGATATTTTGCTTTCATCAATGGCGAAGGAGGGAGAAATAATTGCGACTTCGTCTCCGATTTTCAAAAATAGGGGTTGTATCTTCTTTGAAGACATATATATTAAATTGTATGTAAAAATAAAGCTTAAAGTTATGTTTTACAAGTTATTTCACCCCCTAAACACCTATTCTTTACCCCCTAAATCCCCCCACGGGGGGACTTATGTATTTACATTAAAGCCTCGTCATAGGGTAAAATTATTATCTTTGTTGCGTTTTTAAAACTGTTAACTGTTCATTATCAGTATCATGAAGAAATTTAAAAGATATCTTGTCACTTCAGCACTTCCATATGCCAACGGACCCATTCATATTGGTCACCTTGCCGGAGTATATATTCCATCAGACATTTATACGAGGTACCTGAGAATTAAGGGTGAAGAGGTAATTTCGATATGCGGATCGGATGAACATGGGGTACCAATAACGCTTAAGGCCCGCAAGGAAGGTGTTGGGCCACAACAGATTGTCGACAGGTATCATGAAATGAATAAAAAAGCTTTTAATGATTTTGGTATTGCTTTCGATATTTATTCCCGCACTTCAAATAAAATTCATTACGACACTGCGTCAGAGTTTTTCCTGAATCTTTATAAAAAGGGAGTATTCACTGAAAAGGTTTCAAATCAATATTATGACGAGGAAGCAGGCTGTTTTCTTGCCGACAGATATATTATGGGAACTTGCCCTCACTGCGGCAATGAAAATGCATATGGAGATCAGTGTGAAAAATGTGGAACATCACTTAGTCCGACAGATCTTATAAATCCACGTTCAACAATAAGTGGAAGAAAACCTGTAATGAGAGAAACTCTTCACTGGTATCTTCCTCTTGACAAATATGAACCATGGCTTAAAAAATGGATTCTTGAAGATCATAAGGAGTGGAAAGTCAATGTTTACGGCCAATGCAAATCGTGGCTGGACCAGGGTCTTCAACCAAGAGCTGTGAGCCGCGATCTTGACTGGGGAGTTCCGGTTCCGGTTGAAGGGGCAAAAGGAAAAGTTCTTTATGTCTGGTTTGATGCGCCAATAGGCTATATCTCTGCAACGAAAGAACTTACGCCTAACTGGGAAAAATACTGGAAAGATCCTGAGACAAAAATGGTTCACTTTATTGGAAAAGATAATATTGTCTTCCATTGTATTATTTTCCCATCCATGCTTTATGCAGAAGGTTCATTTATCCTTCCTGAAAATGTGCCTGCAAATGAGTTCCTCAACCTGGAAAATGATAAGATATCAACGTCACGGAACTGGGCTGTATGGTTGCATGAGTACCTTGTAGATTTCCCCGGGAAACAGGATGTTCTCAGATATGTACTCTGTGCCAATGCTCCCGAGACAAAAGATAACGACTTCACCTGGAAAGATTTCCAGGCAAGAAATAATAATGAGCTGGTTGCGATTCTTGGTAATTTTGTGAATCGCACACTTGTCCTTACAAATAACTACTATGGCGGCAAAGTCCCGTCAAGAGGGAAGACAGATAAATATGATAATGAAGTGCTTGCAGCGATAGGGAAATTTAAATCAGCTGTTGAATTCAATCTTGAAACCTACCGTTTCAGGGAAGCGCTAAAAGAGGCCATGAATCTCGCACGGCTGGGTAATAAATATCTAGCTGATACCGAACCATGGAAAGTGGTAAAGACTGATCCTGAAAGGGTGAAAACAATTATGAATATAGCGCTTCAGATAACTGCAAATCTTACAATTATTTGTGAACCATTCCTCCCTTTCTCTATGCAAAAACTGAGAGACTGGCTTAACTACACAACGCCAAAATGGAGTAACGCTGGAAAGGTTGATCTTCTTTTACCCGGACATATCACCAACAAGCCTGAACTTCTCTTTGAAAAGATAGAAGATGATGCAATAAACATGCAGATTGAAAAGCTCATGAATACAAAAATGGCCAATGAAGCTGCAAATGTAAAAGTTACTCCTGCAAAGGATTCTGTCACATTTGATGATTTTACAAAAATCGATATCCGTACCGCTACTGTTCTGGAGGCTGAAAAGGTTCCTAAAACCTTAAAACTTCTAAAGCTTAAAATAGATACGGGGATTGATATCCGAACTATAGTATCAGGTATCGCAGAGTACTATGCCCCGGAAGATATTNNCCCGTTAAAAAGGTGGACAATGGGAGTATGATAAAATAGGAGATTACTTTATTCTTGTAACCCAGGCACCCGGGTGATTTTTACCGATACTATCTTTTGTATTTACTGCCTTAGCCAGATCTAAACATTTCATTGCGCTAACCCTGTAAAATCCATTCGGGCCCTTCATAAGCTCGGGACTATAACCTTCAGCTTCAAGTTTCTTTATGAGAATACCAGCATTATTCTCAGATTTGAAACTCCCGGCAATTATACAATAAACATTTTCTGCCGGCAAGGCTTTTTCTTCTTTTACCTGAACAGCTAAATCTTCAGATGCTGTTTTTTCGGCAACCATTGACTGATTTATCTTCAATAAGCTGTCTGCAATTTTATTTTTATCTACTGCCTGCCTGTTATTCTCAAATTCAACTCTTGCCAGTGGATTTAAGCTTGTTCTCTGAACCTTTGTTTTAAAAAGATCAGTTGAAAGAGGGATAATCACCAGCACAGTGAGAAGCGGGATAATGACAGTTGCTCTCCACAAAATCTTTCTGGTTGAAAGTCGTTTTACNNGTCGGGTTCAAACTGAATATTCCCTTCATTATTATTTATAAAACTCCCTATGTTTTCAAAAACCACTTTTTCACCTTTCAATAATCGTCTGCGGATATCACTAACAAATTCCTCGACAAGATTCCTGGCATCTGCATAGTTCATTTTTGCAGATTCTGAAATTCTTCCTACAAGAAGTCCGTCGTTATGATTCAGGTTTCTGTTAAAGGAGATTTGCTTTACGGGAGGGAAAAATGTGCTGCTGGGTTTGTCAATACGGGCAGGAGTATAGTTCCCAATGAACCCGCCAAAACCAGGAACAATGACACAATCATGACCGAATAATAATTCCCTTATAGAAGCAGTTATATCCAATTTCGTTAGTTTATCTGTATTACAAAAATAAGAAAATTCTTAAGACTGGGATCAATTCTGTTATTGAAATTTTTAGCCCGCCCGAATGCGGGTGAAGAGTTACTCCCACGGATGGCTAAGATGAACGCAGAAATCTGGTTTTAGTTTATTTATTTTATCTCTGAGTAAATCAACCAGATCTGCGGGATGATGAGGGTTTTCAAAGTAAAAATATTATCTTCGTACTTCTAAATAAAGTTGCTTCAGATGAGAGAGATTCAGATGGTAGATCTTAAGGTTCAGTATGATAAGATCAGCATTGAAGTTGATGAAGCTATACGTTCAGTCCTTAAATCGACAGCATTTATTAAAGGCCCTGAAGTAAAGCTTTTTGAGGTAGATCTTCAGAAATATCTTGGGGTTAAACATGTGATATCATGTGCCAATGGGACTGATGCCCTCCAGATTGCGATGATGGCATTAGGATTGAAACCGGAAGATGAGGTTATAACAACCAATTTCACCTTTATCGCAACTGTGGAAGCCATAGCACTCCTTGGGCTAAAACCTGTACTGGTTGAGCCGGAAGAAGGTAGTTTTAACATTTCACCTGAAGCAATTATTAAAGCAATTGGTCCAAAGACAAAAGCTATTGTACCCGTTCATCTCTTTGGGCAGTGTGCTGATATGGAAGAAATTATGAANNTTAAAAAAGCCGGAACAATCGGACATGTAGGAACGACATCTTTTTTCCCGTCAAAAAACCTTGGATGTTATGGTGATGGAGGGGCATTATATACAAACGATGATAACCTGGCCAATAGAATAAGAAGCATTTCCAACCATGGGATGAAAGTGAGGTATTATCACGATGATATCGGAGTCAATTCAAGGCTTGATACTATTCAGGCTGCCATACTTCGTATCAAACTAAAAAATCTCGAAAATTACAATTCAGCCCGGAGGGTTGCTGCCGATTATTATGACAAATCCTTTTCTGAATGTGCTGATATCAGGGTGCCTGAAAGGATGGATTATTCCTCTCACATTTTTCACCAGTATACATTAAAGATTCTGAATGGGAAAAGGCAGGCGCTTAAGGATTATCTCGAATCAAGAAAGATCCCTTCAATGATCTATTATCCTGTCCCGCTTCATATGCAGGAAGCATATTCTTTTCTTAGGAACAGAAGGAAGGATTTCCCATTGACAGAAAAATTATGCAGTGAGGTTATTTCACTTCCCATGCATACTGAACTTAATCAGGAACAACTTGAATACATTACCACGAATGTTCTGAAATTCTTTGAATAATACTGATAATGAAGAAAGAGTTTTTTGTACACGAAACTGCTGTGATCGATGAAGGCAGTAAGATCGGAAAAGGAAGCAAAATATGGCATTTCAGTCATATTATGACTGGCGCAGAGATAGGTGAAAACTGTAATATAGGACAGAATGTTGTTGTCTCACCCGGTGTAAAACTTGGAAAAAATGTAAAAGTTCAGAATAATGTATCTATCTATACAGGAGTTATTTGCGAGGACGATGTCTTTCTTGGCCCTTCTATGGTTTTTACCAATATTATTAATCCGCGGAGCGCTGTAATTCGCAAGGACCAATATATTAAAACCCTGGTGGAAAAAGGTGCCTCTATCGGGGCAAATTCGACGATAATATGCGGTAACAAAATTGGGAAATATTCATTTATAGGAGCCGGTGCAGTTGTAACAAAAGATGTTAAACCATATGCTCTGGTAGTTGGCAATCCTGCAAGACAGACAGGATGGATGAGTGAATTCGGGCATAAGCTGTCATTTGATAGTTCCGGTATCGCAACATGTCCTGAAAGCGCGGAGAGATACCGGCTTGAGAATGGCATTGTTTCTAAAATTATTTATTAGTTTTATGCCCCGGAAAAATTTTAAATAATGAATACGATCCCAAAGAATTTCGGAATGATAGGTGTAGCCGGATATATTGCCGTAAGACACCTCAAGGCAATTAAGGATACCGGCAATAACCTTCTTGCCTGTCTTGATAAATTTGACAGTGTAGGACTGATTGACAGCTATTTTCCTGAAAGTGATTTCTTTGTTGAATTCGAGAGATTTGACAGACATTTTGATAAGCTTAAAAGAACAGGCACAAAAATAGATTATGTAAGTATTTGTTCCCCTAATTATTTACACGACTCGCATATCAGGTTTGCATTGAGGCATAAAGCTGAAGCTATCTGTGAAAAACCGATAGTACTTAATCCATGGAACATTGATGCGCTGCAGGAAATTGAAAATGAAACCGGCCACAGGGTTTATACAATTCTCCAGCTCCGGCTTCATCCCAGAATACTTGAACTCAGGGAAAAGATCATGAACAGTCCAAAGAATAAAGTTCATGATATTGATCTCACATATATAACCAGCCGTGGTAACTGGTATAATATTTCATGGAAAGGAGATATACATAAATCAGGCGGTGTGGCAACAAATATCGGAGTCCATTTCTTTGATATGCTGGGATGGATTTTCGGTAGTACCAAGACAAATATTGTGCATCTTTCCGAGCAAAATAAAGCCGCGGGTTATCTTGAACTTGAGAATGCAAGGATAAGATGGTTCCTGAGTCTTGATTATAATGATATACCAAAATCTTTAAAAGAATCCGGAAAAAGAACTTACAGATCAATAACAATTGATGGTGAAGAGGTTGAGTTCAGTGAAGGTTTTGCTGATCTTCATACATTGACATATTCTGAGATTCTTGCCGGCAATGGTTATGGTCTTCAGGATGCAAAACAGTCTGTTGAAACAGTTTACACGATAAGAAACGCAAAACCGGTTGGTGTAAAAGGTGAATATCATCCAATGCTAAAAATCATTTAATATAATGTATAATAAGTTAATCCGTAAAGAAACAAAGCTTTCAGTAATAGGACTGGGGTATGTTGGCTTGCCTATTGCGCTAGAGTTTGCAAAAAAAATCAAGGTTGTGGGTTTTGATATCAAACCCGAACGTATTGAACTCATGAAGAAGGGTATTGATCCGAGCAATGAGCTCCCTCCTGAAAGTTTTGATAAGACGGATATTAATATTACATGTAATCCAGAGGATCTCCGGGAAGCTTCATTCCATATTATTGCAGTTCCGACTCCAACTGATAAACATAACCTGCCGGACCTTACTCCTGTAATGAAAGCATCTGAAACAGTAGGAAGAATATTGAAAAAAGGGGATTATGTTGTTTATGAATCGACAGTTTATCCGGGCTGCACTGAAGAGGATTGTGTACCTGTTCTTGAAAAATTTTCCGGATTGAAATTCATTATCGATTTCAAAGTTGGCTTCTCTCCTGAAAGGATTAATCCGGGTGACAGGATGCACACCCTGACAAAAATTACAAAAGTTACAAGCGGGTGCGATGCGGAATCGGCAGAGGAGATTGCGAAAGTATATGAGCTGATTATTGAAGCAGGGGTTTTCAGAGCAACGTCAATCAAGGTGGCTGAGTCAGCCAAGATTATTGAAAATACTCAGCGGGATATCAATATCGCTTTCATGAATGAGCTTTCAATCATCTTCAACAGGATGGGCATCAATACTTTTGAAGTCCTGGAGGCTGCCGGTACAAAATGGAATTTCCTGAAGTTCTACCCNNGACAGCATGGGAAGATATGTTGGTAAACAGACTGTTAAAAAAATAATTTCTTCAGGGAAAAGTCTTAACGAAGCAAGAGTCTTGATAATGGGGATTACATTCAAGGAAGATGTAACAGATATTCGCAACTCAAAAGTTGTCGATGTTATTGCGGAACTAACCGATTTTGGTGTCAGTGTTGATGTTATTGATCCCGGAGTAGGTTCACATGAGGTGAAAGAGGAGTATGGAATAGAATTGAAAAAAATGCCTTCAGGAACATATGACGCCATTATATTGGCAGTCAGCCATAAAGAATATCTGAATCTTGACGAAAACTTCTTTACCCCTTTGCTCAGCAAAGAGGGAATAATCGTTGATGTAAAAGGAGTATTACGCGGAAGGATAAAGGACCATACTTACTGGAGTTTGTAATGAAAAAGAAAATCGTAGTCACCGGAGGAACCGGATATATTGGATCTCACACTTCTGTCGAACTTATTGAAGAGGGTTATGATGTAGTAATAATTGATAATCTCTATAATTCCGAGGCTGTTGTTGTTGACGGAATCGAGAAAATTACCGGAGTCAGGCCTTTTCTTGAAGTTTTTGATCTTTGTGATAGAAACAGGACTGATCTTTTTTTCAAAAACAACAAAGATGTTGCGGCAATAATTCACTTTGCGGCCTTTAAAGCTGTGGGGGAGTCTGTCAGCAAACCACTTGAGTATTACAGGAATAATCTTGATTCTCTCATGAATTTGCTTGTTGCAATGCAAACAAATGGCATAAGTAATATGGTTTTCTCCTCCTCCTGCACTGTATACGGTCAACCGGCGAAACTGCCTGTGACAGAGGATGCTCCTTTTCAGACTGCGTTATCACCATATGGAAATACAAAACAGATAGGTGAAGAAATAATAAGGGACACAACATTTTCGACAGAAAAGATTAAAGCAATTTCTTTACGGTATTTTAACCCGATAGGTGCTCATCCATCAGCACTGATCGGCGAACTGCCAAGAGGTGTTCCGGAGAATCTTGTGCCTTATATTACACAGACAGCCATAGGATTAAGAGATGAACTCAGGGTGTTTGGAACTGATTATGATACTCCTGACGGGTCTTGCATCAGGGATTACCTTCATGTTTCAGATCTGGCCAAAGCGCATGTGGCAGCAGTTAAAAGGCTGATTGACAAAAAGAACCGAAAGAATTATGAAGTATTTAACCTGGGGACAGGGAAAGGTGTTTCTGTTCTTGAGGCAATCCATTCATTTGAAAAGGTTTCTGGTGTGAAATTGAAATACAAAATTAAGGGAAGAAGGCAGGGCGACATTGTGAAAATATGGGCCGATCCATCACTTGCAAACAGGGAACTGGGCTGGGAAACCGTCTATTCTCTTGATGATTGCATGAAATCTGCCTGGGAATGGGAAAAACAAATCAGAAAGCATAATTAATGAAGAAGACTATTTTGATAACAGGCGGAGCAGGATTCATAGGCTCACATGTAGTAAGGAGATTCATTAACAAATATCCTGATTACCTTATTGTTAATGCTGACAAACTGACCTACGCCGGTAACCTTGAAAACCTTTTAGACATTGACAAAAAGAAGAATTATGTCTTTGAAAAGGTAGATATTGTAAACAAACCACAGGTCCTTGAACTTTTCAGCAAATATAATTTTGATGGAGTCATACACCTTGCTGCTGAGTCACACGTAGACAGGTCGATAACTGGCCCTGATGAATTTGTCTTTACAAATATTATCGGTACGGTAAACCTCTTAAATGCAGCGCTCAGCCACTGGCAGAACAATAATGAAGGAAAGCTTTTTTATCATATTTCTACTGATGAGGTCTATGGTTCTCTTGGTTCTGATGGCTCCTTTACTGAAACCACCCCTTATGCACCTAAGAGTCCATATTCTGCGTCAAAAGCCAGTTCAGACCACATGGTCAGGGCATATCAGAATACTTTTGGACTGCCCATTGTAATATCTAATTGTTCAAATAATTACGGACCAAATCAATTTCCGGAAAAGCTTATCCCTCTTGCAATAAATAATATTAAGAACACCAAACCAATACCTGTTTACGGTAAGGGTTTAAATATCAGGGACTGGCTTTATGTTGAAGATCATGCAACTGCAATAGATGTGATATTTCACGAAGGGACCC
>PMEC01000126.1 GCA_003155705.1 Bacteroidales bacterium | reverse complement strand
TAAATCTGGATTTGAATGTGTTCGATAAAGAATTATTTTATCCTTTGTATCCCACAATAACAATTACAGATTCTGCAACAAACTTGTCAGGTGGAATTGTTATAAAACCTGCTGCGAATGGCCATTTCTCATGTAAACTTCAGATTGGGAAAAAATATAAAATGCATTTTGAAAATGAACATTTTGAACCCTATACTGATTATTTCGATCTAAACACTGATGTTCAATACAGCGCTTTTGAGAAGGACGTTGAGATGCAGCCTTTGAAGCAACAAATTCTGCTTAATGTATCTGATGAAACAGGTAATGACACTTTATCGGTGTCCGTTGATATAAAAAACCTGTCACGAAACGAAAAAACCTCAGTATTAGCAAAACGTGACAAGGATGGCAACCTGATAGTTGAGCTTCGCGAAGGTGACCGTTATGAGATCGATGTAGCCAAGAAAGGATATACTTACTTTAATACAAAAGTTGATGTAGATAAGAATAATAAAACTAAAAAACTCGACATCAAACTTGACATGCTCACAACAAAAACAAAAATGGTTTTTAATAATATCACCTTCGAGACCAATTCAGCCGATCTAAATACCAATTCTTATGAGGAATTGACACGCCTGGTTAAGTTTATGAAGGATAATCCTGATATTTATTTTGAAGTTTCTGCACACACCGATGATAAAGGTTCTGATGCTTATAATATTAACTTTTCAATGAAAAGAGCACAAACGGTAACTAATTATCTCTCAAGTCAATCAATTGATAAAAAGAGATTTCTATCTAAAGGTTATGGCAAATCAATGCCACTTGTTCCAAATACATCAGATGAGAATAGAGCGAAAAACCGCCGTGTTGAATTAAAAATAATTGAAAACCCTACCAAGACTAATTAGATAATTGATATGTACAAGATATTTAATATTTGTATTTTGATCTGTCTTTCTCTGACAAATCTTAGAGGTCAAGCCCTTCGATATAAGGATGTTTTTGCTTCTTTAAAAACATCCAAGGACTTTGAAGTTTATCAATTACTGATGGCCTTTCATGAGCAAGAACCACGCCATGCTAATACATATTATCAACTCGGAATTATAAATCAGCGTTGGATGAGGCAATACGATCCAATTCTTAAATCGGGTTTAGTAAAAAGCAATATTGATAACGCTAAATTGTATCTATCCCTCTGCCTTAGATTTCTGGATGAAAAGGAAGCCAGAAAAAATGAGGAATATTATCAAAATGTTAAGCCCCCTGAAGGGAAAAAGGGAATTGAATTAGCGGATATTGTAAAGGATATACTTGATAGAATTCATGATGTTGAACAATTTGATAATCACATTAAGAATATTGATTATAATTATATTGGATGCGTCAAGAGCTATAACCTTTGCATTAGAACTTTCAATGAAATAAATCAAAAAAACAGTCGTCTCAAAGACTTGTATTTCATCAAAGATACATCCCTTACAAGGGAATTGGGAACATTGAAAAATCAATTCGATTCCACTATATTTTATTTAAATGGATTAAAAAAAGCCCTGGTCGAATGCCCTATTGAAAATTACAACCCTGAATATAAACTAATTCCCATTGATATATATCGGTTGCACGGTCTTACATCCGTTAATTTTTTAAGTAATAAAATTTCGTTATGGGATTTCGGATCATGGTACGATTCATTTCAAAAAACAATAAATACTGATATTAATGAATTGTTTAATAAAGCAAAAGAAACTGATATTTTGCATACAAGGTATATCGGGAGTCTCAGGAATTATGATTCAAAAGAAGTCCCTGCTAATTATGTTTTGAACCCTCTGATAATTAATAAGTTTGAAAAATACGATTTTAAATCACCTGTTCCTCACCTCTTTGTCTTTCAGGAATCCAAAATAGCACTTCTTGAACATAATGCAATTTTCAAACAGAATGACGATTCTCTTTCCAGAGATTATTTACAAAATCATCCGGAGTTTTATTTTAAGTTAATAGACTTGAAAAGCAAAAGCGATTCTCTGCTAAATGTTTTTCACAACTATGTTACACCTGAATCCATTCAAAAATATTTACAATTTTTTAATGAAAGATACAATGGCTATACAGGAACTATAAAATATATAGGCAGTCAAACTTCCGATAACGTAAGCGTTTTAAACGAATCTTTGAATAAATATAAGTGTAATGTTCTTAAGTCTCTTATTCCAGACACTTCGAAAAGCGACTTAATCCCATACAGGAACAATTTTCTGAAGATTTCAATAATTAATCCCAGCCTTGTTATTGGAGATGGTTACTTCACATTTAACAAAACAATAGCNNGTTCCGTTTGTTGCTGTAATCGATAATCAAAAATCGATTAAATGGATAAAAACTTATAAGATGGGAACAGGGCCCCAATATGGTTTGCATATCAGCTCAATAACAGATGGAATTGTATTCACTATTACTGAAAAAACCAACAAGGGGATCAAAAATTATCTTATAGCACTTGATATTGACGGCAATATCAAATCATCAAAAGACATTAATGTTCCAGGAGTGATAAGGACTTTGCTGTATGATGATATAAATCAAACCTTACTCATTGCTTCAAAGGGAACCGAATTCTGGCCCTATACAGCCGATTCAGATAGCCTGAGGATTTTGATGACAGATTTATCATTTAAAAGAAAATGGCAAAAAGAGTGCTGGTTTGATGGATACCTATCCAATATCTTAAAAATAAATGACCAACTATATATATATGGTTCATATAACAAATTAAAAGGTAATGATAGTACGAGCTATGTTCTTGGTGAAAATATCTATAATTGTTTTCTGAATGTTATTGATGCGGATGGGAACTGGACCTTAACAAAGGTTTTTAAAACCGATTCTTCATACTATCCCTTAAAAACATTAAAAATAAATAGCGATTATGTCGAAATAATATCTGTTAAAGATATAAAACCTGATATCCCGGTTATTACAAACAATAGTTTTATGGATAGTAAACCTTTTTATCTGATTACCACATCCAAAGGGGGAGTGTTTTTTCAGCATTAAATCCTGATACCGATAACAATGATATCATCAGTCTGATGATTATTACCTTTATAATCTTCAATGGTAGTATTTAATGCTAGCCTTTGCTGTTCCATAGGCAGTTTACTGAATTCAAGAAGTTTGTCTTTAAAATTCTTTTTCATGAACTTAGTATTTTGCGAACCACCGAATTGATCGCTGTAACCATCAGAGAATAAGTAAAGAAGATCACCTTTTTTAACTTTTATTTGCTTAGTGGAAAAATCCATATCTCTCAAAAATACAGCTACTGGCATGCGGTCAGTCTTACATTCAACTAATTCATCATCTGTAATCTGTATTAAAGGATTATAAGCTCCGGAGTAGTGAACGGTCATATTAGGTTTATCAACAAGACAGATGCAAATATCCATGCCGTCTTTTGAATGCGAATCGTCTTCACGCTGATGTAAAGAAGTTATAATATAATTCCTTAGATAATTAAGAACTGTACCAGGGTCAATAATATTTTTTTCATTGACAATTGAATTAAGGAAACTCATTCCAAGCATNNGTTTGAATTTGCTTAGCATAATTTATACTGTCAGTAATATCTGCCTTTTGAGCCATAATTTCAATATTTCGCTTTTCCAGATCAACATTTTGATCTTCTATCAAATCTTTTTGAAGTTGAATTTCTCTTGTACGCTCTTTGACAATCGCCTCAAGCTGCCTGTTTTTTTGCTTCAGCCGGTAAGTATACAGTTTAATAATCAGCCAGATCAGCATGATGATTATAACCGAATAAAACACATAAGCTATCCATGATCTGTACCAGGGGGCTAAAATCCGAAACCGATATTCTGCTATTTTGCTTTCAGTACCGTAAACATTCTTTGCCTTCACCTTAAAAGTATATTCACCTTCGTGAAGATTAATGAAATTGGCGTAGTGATCGGGAATCCATTCCGACCATTTATTCATTTGCCCATTAAGATAATATGAAAACTGAGTCTTATCTCCATTGTAATAATTAGTTGAAGAGAATTCAATCTTTAGGTCATTTGAATTAAAGTTCAGTGAAGGCGGGATTGGAATGACTGGCCCGCCATAAAACAAAATGGAATCTTTATCAATACTTACCTTACGAATAAGACAGGAGAATATACTATCGTTGTATGGTTTCGAAAGGCAATCAAAACGGATCAGGCCATCATTAGCTCCGATCCATGTGATACCCGAAATTTCTGGATAAATACAATTTATTTTTCCAAAATCGATTCCCTTGAAAGGTTTACTTATAAAGATGCTGTCATTTTGCATTATATATCCAACCTGGTTACCATCAGTTATCCAGGTTCTGTCTTTACTTTCTTTAAAAAAGTAAATGGGTTTTTTGTAAGGAAATATGAAGGCATCAAAATATCCGCGATTATACTTCTCATTATTTTTAAGAGAATCAGGAAGTCCCTTTATGATTTCTTCCCTGGAAATATGTGAAAAAACCATTTGATTACTTAAGAAAAGAATATTATTATTCCAGGTGAAAGGCCATACCAAACCTTTATTCAATCCGTCATTTTCAGTGTACTGAGTGACTTTTGTTTGCAAGTCATTGGTAAGAGAAATTTCAGTTAAGCCTTGCTGAAATGATCCCAGCCATATTGTTGTTTCATTGTTTCCTGATGTATCAATGGCAATACCTGTAACATCAATACTACCGGCAATATTTTTCAATATCTGCCATCCATTGATACTATATAAACAAAGACCTTTGCTCCCGCCAGCAAGGAGAAGCTTGTTTCTTGTCAGATACGCGAGACAACGGGCAGGTTTATCAGAGATTCTTTCGGCACCTCCTTGTTTTAATAAGTATAAACCATCATTTGCAGCAGCTATAAGCTTCCCGGAGCAATTTGCAAAATCCCATATCTCCTTATCCATCCCCGGGACAGGTACAAACTCATATCCGGTAAATCTTTTTGAATCATAAATTCCTGATAAAAGCTGATCCGAAGTTCCCAGATATAAAGTTCGGTCGAAGCGGGTAATAGAATTAATACTTCCGGTTATGCCCTCCTTCTGTGAAAAAAATGAAAAACTATTGTTGTTATCGATCTTGCTGATTCCCTTCGGGGTTGTAGCCCAAATATTTTTTTCTGAATCAAGTATAAGATTATTTACATAATTGTCAGGCAATCCATTTGATTGACAAATATGATCTAGCAATTGCCCCTCCATAGAAGCGATAATAATTCCTTCGTTCGAGGTGTTAAGAGCAAGTTCCTGACTGGAAATGAAGTTGCATCCTAATAATTTCAAATGCAGTGAAGAAATTAACCTGTTTAATGGTTCATTCATTTTAGAAATCCCATTTCCATCCATTATCCACAATCCATCTTCCTGGGTTGCAATAATGTAATGTTCTTTCCGATCAGGGATCGGGCAAATGCTGAAAACGCCAGTTTTTTTAAATATATCGCCTCCCTTAGTTAGAATAAGCTCATTCTTCTGTAGTTCCATTAAACCGATATCACGCTGCCTGATAAAGTATTTTCCATTAACCAGAAATGAGGTATGAAATGAAGTTTTGGCTTCGATAATATCTATACTTTTTCCATTGTACCTGAAAATGTATTCTTCACATTGAAAATATGTTATCTTATTATGATTATAAATTTTCCAGATTGCAGAAAAGGGAAAAACTTTATCTTTAATGGAATCTGAAAGGGAGAAATAGCGAAGATTTCCAATAGAATCACTTCTTAAAAACCCGAATTCATTCTGGGAACCTACATAAATAAGCCCATTTTCATCAGTAGCCAAAGAGTTTATCCACAAGCCTGGTTTCACCGGTATAAACTTCCAGAAAAAGCCATCATATTCAAGAATACCATTGGCATTACCGAAATACATTATTCCTCTCTGATCCTGAACTAAGGAAGGATTTGCAGCCTCATGATTTCTTCCATACTGTTTTGGGCCATAATTCACTGAAGTCCAGTTCTTTTCCTGTGCAGTTGTTTGAGTAAATAACAAAATGAAATAACAAAAAACCAAGACCTTCAATTTAACTAGTGAGTTCATTGTATTAAGTTTGGTAATACAGGATTTTCCTGAACTTTTCGCTTTGATTAGGGGCCAGAGTTTAAAGATATGAAGAATATCAGTAAAATCAATAACAAATTATTCTCATTAAGGGTAATACTCAATTCCCCTTATGGAATTTATACTTGTTTCAAAACTTAAAGTCAAACAAATATGATTATGTTGTTTTATTTCTTCTTATAGCTCAGCCCCTCGTCATAATTGAAAAGAGCATAGCCTGGTCCTTCCAGATAACCAGGAACATCTTCTTTCTGATTTTCAACCGCCAGATCAGAGACTGGTGTTGAGAATGGCATTTTACCAGATGGATTAAATTTACCTGTGATAACATCCAGAAGGGCATCCGGAGCAGTTCCGAAAGTAGCAAGAACCCCTTTTACATTTTTAGTTTTCTCGTTGTAAACCTCATTGATTACCCATGGATTGCTATAGTTCACAACCAATATTGCAGGTTTTTTAACTGTTAGTTTATTAACATACGAAACATCAACTCCGCATTTGGATAATGAAAGCGATATTGGTTCTCCCGTTGAGCCGAATAAAGAATTACCTGTCGGCTGCAGCCAAAGAATTAATACTTCTGCCTCACCTGGTGTTTTTACAAATTGGACATCATATTTATTGTCGTTATTGAGATAAACATTTGGAACATCGGAAACTGGTCCTCTTGCATTTCTCTGAAGTGATTCAAAATATACTTTTGTTTTGGGCTTAAGTGGCAATGCATCATTATGGTTCCTTAAAAGCACAATGGATTCGCGCATAGCAACAGCTGCTCTTTCTCTGAATTTATCATTATTAACAATTTTTTCTGCAGCATCTTCATCTACATAAGGATTTTCAAATAGTCCGAGTACAAACTTTTCATTTAATAAACGAACAACAGAGCTGTCAATTAAATTAATATCCAAAGATCCGCTCTTTACAACTTCCAGAAGTACTGACGGATCAGATTCTCCGGAAAAAAGATTCACACCGGCTTCAATAGCTTTTTTATAGCGTTCGGGTTTTGTAAGGTTTTCTACACCCCATGGCATACTGGTAAGAGGTCCTGTGTCGGAGTTGATTATACCTTTAAATCCCATCTTTGTTCTTAGAAGATCATGGATAACCCCTTTATTATAGGCGTATCCAACCTCTTCAAATTCAGTACCTGAAGGCAAAGAGTAGTAAGGCATTATAGCTGATGTGCCCGCATCAATAGCGGCTTGAAAAGAGATCAGATTGTTCTTAAACATTCCTCCCGGATATATTTCTGCTTTCCCCCATTCGAAATGTGAATCCTGACCACCTTTCCCGGATCCGCCGCCCGGAAAGTGTTTTGTTGTAAGCGCAACAGATGTGGGGCTAAGTTTTTCTCCCTGAAAACCGAGGACTATTTCCCTGATCATTTTAGCAACCCATTCTGAATTTTCTCCAAACGTTCCATTTACTCTCGACCACCGTGGTTCTGTTGCCAGATCAGCCATATACATATATCCTTTTCTCAACCCGACAGCCAGCCACTCCTGTCGTGAGTCATCAGCAAATTCGTGTACCAATGACAGATCACGCATAGCTGATAAGCCAAGCTCCCCCGGCCATGAAGTGAAAACTGTTGTTCCCACACTTGTGCCAAGTGAAGCATTAGTGGTAATATTATTTCTTGGATTTGAAGCAATTATAGCAGGAATGCCAAGGGGTTCACTCTCACAAAGCGCTTGCAGTTTGTTGGTCCATTCAGCTGTTATTCTTGCACTTTCATTTGCCCTTAGGATAAAGTGTCTGTTGTGAAACTCTTTTACCACTTTTGTTGTACCAGCTGAGCTGTTCATGTTGGCTATACGTTCCCCATTTGTATTCTGAGTTCGGCCTCCGGCTCTGTTTTGAGAACCCTGTCTGTTTCTTCCTGGCGCATCTCTTCTAGCAGTGTCAGCTGATCCCTGACGCTGACGGTTCATCCCAAAACCACCACCTGACTGGCCTGCTCCGACTTCAGAAAGATCACTGGCTTTGAGTTTGCCGCCCGATGTGTCAGCTACTCTTTGCCCTACCATATTGGCAGAGTTGATCAGCATAAAACCGACCTTTTCTTCCAGAGACATTTTGGAGAGCAGATCTTTGCTTCTTTCTTCGGCACTCAATCGCCAGTCTTCATATTTGTCCAATTTACCATTTTTGTTAAGATCTTTGAATTTAAGACCCTGTTTCTCGATGATTTTTACTGTCCTGTAACCAAGAACAGGTTGAGGTTTCTTTTCTTTACTGGTGCATGAGACCAACACTGCCAATAAGAGGCAGATAATAGAAATTGCAAATACTTTTTTCATGATCAGGTTAGTTTTATTTTGATTGTTATAATCAAAGATCGGTATATTCCTTTTCTTTCCCAAAGGTATCAAATATTAGCTTTTTTTACAATCTTCTTAGTCAGGAATAATTGACTGATAGAGTGTAATAATTAGTTTTTGCATTTTCAACTTTCGACAATCGCAACCGGCAAAATGATCTTTTGATATAGTAACAATATAAATTTCAGTACTCACTACTAAGATGAAAATCAATCTGATGAGTGTCACCAATGTTATGGTAGTTATGAAGTATTACTGAAATATTCTTTTCATTTCTGATTATAATAGGTGCAGAATTTTGTAGATTTGATTTTGCCTTAAAGTTACATATGAGCGTAAAATGAAGAAAAATCAAAACACCTTATCTTTTCTGGCTTTAATTATTATATCAATTTTATCATTTAAAAGTCCTGAAAAAGTCAATATATGGATTATTGGTGACTCTACTGCGGCCAATAAGAAGGCAGAGGTTGCCCCGGAAACCGGATGGGGAATGGTTCTTCAGGAATTTTTTAACGAAGGAGTCAAAGTACATAATCATGCACTAAATGGACGTAGTTCCAAAAGCTTTATCTCCGAGGGAAGCTGGAAATCTGTTTGTGACAGCATACAAAGCAGCGATTATGTTATTATCCAGTTTGGGCATAACGATGAAAAACCTGATTCTGTCCGCCATACAGATCCTTTTACTACCTATAAAAAGACACTAAAATTATATATCGACGAAACACGTTCAAAAGGGGCTATTCCTGTTATCTGCTCTCCAATAGTGCGTCGGCATTTTGATGCTGCAGGGAATTTGAAAGACACACATGGCGAATATATTAAAGCTGCCCGTGAAATTGCCAGCGAAACCACCACTCTCTTTATCGACATGGAAGCTAAAACACGGAAACTTGTTGCTGCATTAGGCCAGGAAAAATCAAAATCGCTTTTTTTGTTCTGCAAACCAGGAGAGTACATTAACCGGCCGAACGGTGTTCAGGATTCAACACATCTGAATAGTTATGGTGCTCATAAAGTTGCAAGCCTGTTTGTTGACGGCGTGAAGGAACTAAAATTACCTCTGGTCAGCTTTATAAAATAATAAGATCGTTATGATTCGTATCTTAAATCGATTATCTGGTTTATTGATAGTATTCTATGTTCTTTTTACAAAGGAGCAAAACGCAACCGCTCAGAAACCTCATGATGGTGAAGTATTCCCGCTTGTTTCTAAGGTGTGGGTAGCTGATAATGGAGATGGCACTTACACTAATCCTGTATTACATGCCGATTACTCCGATCCGGATGTGATAGGGGTAAAGGGAGAGTATTATATGACTGCATCTTCTTTCAATTGTGTTCCCGGACTGCCTGTATTGCATTCTGTTGATCTGGTTAACTGGGAATTAATAGGTTATGCTTTAGCCAAATTGCCTCCATCCGATGTATATTGCAAACCACAGCACGGATGCGGGGTATGGGCACCCTGTATCAGATATAATAATGGAATGTTCTACATTTTTTACCCGGATCCTGACTATGGGATCTACATGGTGAAAGCTGAAAATCCGAAAGGACCATGGACTGATCCCATCCTGATCAAAGAAGGGAAAGGTATGATTGATCCTACTCCCCTTTGGGATGATAATGGAAGTGCATACCTGGCCTATGCATTTGCCGGCAGCCGTGCCGGTATAAAAAGTGTTCTGGTCGTATGTACTATGGCCGCGGATGCTTCAATCGTAAACGACGATGAAGTATTGGTTTTTGATGGTCACGAAAGTAACAATACTGTCGAAGGACCTAAATTTTACAAACGCAACGGGTTCTATTACCTGTTTGCCCCCGCCGGGGGAGTTGCTCAAGGCTGGCAACTGGTTTTGCGCTCCAAAAATGTATTTGGTCCTTATGAAGCAAAAGTGGTTATGTCGCAGGGTAAAACGAATATCAATGGTCCGCACCAGGGAGCATGGGTTACGACGGTTACAGGTGAGGATTGGTTTATTCATTTCCAGGATAAAGGCGCCTATGGCAGGGTTGTGAATTTAAATCCAATGATCTGGAAGAATAACTGGCCAGTGATTGGTATTGATAAGGATGGTGATGGTTGCGGAGAACCGGTTTCTACATATAAAAAACCTGATGTTGGAAGGAAAGGTGAAGTGGTTACACCAGCAGAGAGTGATGAATTCAATAGTCCCCAAACGGGACTTCAATGGCAATGGCATGCCAATAANNTTTTTGCAGAAATTTCCGGCTGAGGAGTTCATAGCTACAGGTAAACTTACATTTACTTCAAAATTCGACCAGGAAGAAACAGGATTGGTAGTAATGGGGCTTGATTATGCACGTCTTTCACTCAGGCGTGAAAATGGCAGGCTTGTTCTGTGTTATTCTGCATGTTCGGCAGCTGACAAAGGAAACCCTGAGAAAATACTCCATAATATTTCCATTGATAACAGTACGATATATCTGGAGGTGAAAGTAAGCAAAGGTGCTGTATGCAATTTCTCATACAGTATCAATGGGAAGGATTTTGTCAAACTGGAAGATACTTTTATTGCCAAACCGGGCAGGTGGATTGGCGCTAAAGTTGGCTTCTTCGCATTGCGCGAAGGAGTGACAAACGATGCCGGATTTGTTGATATTGACTGGTTCAGGATACAACGATAATATAATTTACTTTCACTTACGATCATCCCGTGGTAGTTTCAGATTTTGGGTAATTCGAAAAAAAAAGAAGTCGAAAATGACTTCTTGTCTTGTTTTGTACCCCGAACGGACAAAAGTTGCAACATTTATTGTAATTATAAACAGCTCAATAAAAATATCCGACAAAAAATATTCAATATAATTTGGTTATTGTAAACATGTGTTAATGATCGGAGTTTACCTTCACATCCTTGAACATAAATTTGTTGTCGCTGATTCTCAGAGTTTTGCCGCTGGCGGTGGTCACGTTCTTTAGAATGACTTCCCTTGTTCGTACATAAGGGAACTTCTCTATATAAGAATCGCTGGTCATTTCAGGATTAAAATCTGCAAATATGGCTGGACCCTTATAGTCATCCGGATGTTTGGAGTCATCGATCCGGAGGTTTTCGATTGTAATCCTCTCCGGCATATAACAGGTGTAGCCAAAATCATGCTGCCCTGAATAGGATCCCCCGATCAGGCTGGCACTGGTCGTTTTGCCGCCTGCAGGGATGAAAATGCAGTTGCGGATGAAGAATTCTCCCTGCCATGTACTTCCGTAGTCAGCACGTAAACTGATAAGATTTCTTCCATAGATTGTAGAATTTTCGACAGTAAAGGTTCCGCTTCCAATGGCGTTAATTCCCTGGTGCCCCAGGGTCGAGTTGCGGATGGTGGCATTGGCAACACCCATGTGAGCATCGAACCTGGATAAAGTGCAACTGTCATAAACAAGATTCTTGCAGTAATTGGATCCCAGGATCCCCCAGTATTTACTGTCATTGATGTCATTCGTTTGTCTGCAGTTTATAAATGAAACATTGACAGCCCGGTTGAGGGAGAGATCGTATGTGCCCATGGAGACTGAAACTCCTGCCGAACCAATGGTCAGGTACACTTTGTGTCCGGTCAGGATTGTATTCCGAACGGTCACGAAAGCGCAATCGCCGATATTGATGAATCCGCCATAAGGTGCTCCATGGTCTCCTTCACCGGTGACGTGGTGTTCCAACCCTGTTACCAGAACATTTGAACGCCTGATTCCGATACCACGACTGTAGTAAGTGTACTTCGATTCGACTTTGTTGGCAATGGTTGTGAAAAGTCCTCCGGTGATGGTCAGTGTCGTTTGATCAATGGGAAGAGCTGTGATATCTGTAATCTGGTCGAAATCCCAGATGATNNATTAGCCCCAAACCGTATGTATCGTTTTACTTTGGAATTAGTGACTGTAACAAGACAGGTCCCGGGTAAAGAGGCATTAATTTTCTCCTGATTCCTCTTAAGGGATATTATCCCCTCTGGCTTGAAAGTTTGGAGTCCGGAGCTAACCAGGAAAATATTTGCATCCCTGTTCTGGACGTCCGTATCGTCAATTATAAAAGCTGCCTTGCCGAAATCGGTATTGGTGCGGATGACAGCTGTGCGGTTCTTCCCTCCGATATAGTAAGTGGCCCCATCGTCAGCTTTCACAGGAAGGTCTTGCTGATTGGCGAACGCATGGGTTG
>PMEC01000149.1 GCA_003155705.1 Bacteroidales bacterium | reverse complement strand
TTATCATCAGCAAACTCTTTTTTATAAAATTCCTGCCATTCTTTAAACAGAGCTTTTATATCCTGTCCCAGGACAAAGGAAAAACCATCATCAATATTTTTGTAGATTTTTGTGAGATAAATAATATTTGGGATCAAGGCATCACCGTATTGTTTACCGACAAATCTCCAGAATGACTGGCCCGCGTAAATGGCATCATCATATTCAAGATGACTGATTTTTTTGTACTTCCCGGACTTAAACCCGTCTTTCACTATGTTTTCTGCGGTATAATCCCAGCCAAACGCTACATAATTAACGAGACCTTTCAGATACCAGTCAGGCATATTGATTTCTGAAGTACTTGAGGTGCGGTCCTTGAGGTCAGCATTTGTAATCATTTCATTTATAATTGCTTCAGCAATAGATTGAGAGATCTGTTTCTGAAAAGCTATGTGATCGCCTTCATAGTATAATGCTACTTTGTTTTTTATCAATCTGCTGTACCCCCCTAAATTATAATCATCGTCAGAGAAAGTTACAAGTCCGATGTTAGACTGTTGGTATTCTGCCTGTTTGTTATAGATTATGAAAATGAGTCTTTTATCGAGCTTGTAATCGAAGTAGTCCTCAATTTCTGCAAGTCTCTTGAGAGCATAGTTTGCGGTGTACTGAGCAAGATCCCTTCCGTTTTCGCTAAAATAACAATCGAAGTCTTCAAATCTGTAATATGACCAGTAATAATCATAATATTGCACCCTGTTTTTGCCGAAATTCATTTGCAGACCATTATAGAATTGTCCGTTTGCAGTGTTAAAACTCCAAAAGGCTAAGACTGTGATAAACAATCTATAAGTTATTCTCTTTATCATTCTGCAGGGCAATAAACAGATCTTTTTCTGCACAAATAGTGTTCCAAAATAGTCGGCGCTGGGAGCAAAACTAAGATATTCTCTCTTAAAAGATATAAAAAGAGTTAACTTTATTATTTTTGTGATTTGAAAAGAAATTGATCTTTCCGGTCTGATTTTTGTATTGGTGAATGCAACCAAATCTGTTCCGGTGTTGTTATATAGTGAAGTTCAAACAAAAAATTAATTTTACAAACAAAATAATAAGCAAAAAAAATATCTTAAAATGAAAAATCTACTTCTTTCAATTTCGTTTTCACTGCTTGGAGCAGTTGCTTTTTCACAACCAAAGATGCAGTTACTGGCGACGGAGCATGATTTTGGAGTCTTCAAGGAAGAAGCCGGAAGACAGACATTTAATTTTATTGTAACCAACACAGGCGATTCAGCACTTGTAATTGCGAATGTAGTTCCTTCCTGCGGCTGCACAACTCCTGAATGGACACAAAGTCCTATTCCTCCCAAAGGATCAGGAAAAATCACTGCGATATACGACCCCACCGGGAGACCAGGCGTATTTAACAAAACCCTCTCCGTTCATACAAACTCTAAACCCGAGCTCATTGTTTTGACAATAAAAGGTGAAGTAAAACCCAAAGAAAAGACAATTGAGGATCTTTATACATTTGCTGCAGGAGCGGTAAGATTTGAAAGTCAGGTTATGCCATTCACGAATATCAAAAAGAATGAGAAGAAAATCAGGGTAATGCCTGTAATCAATAACTCCACTGCCACAGTAAAACTTGAATTCGATGGTCTCCCTCAGTATCTTGATCTTAAAGCTAACCCTGAAACTCTTAAACCGGGTCAGAAAGGAATTGTAGAAGGAACCTATGACGCCACTAAAAATCCGGGCGCCTGGGGTAATGTCACTGAACCTGCTAAAATAAAAATTGACGGAGTTGTTCAGAACAATATCTACTTGTATATCTCTGCCAATCTTGTTGAAGACTTTTCGGGCCTTTCGAAAGATGACCTTCTTAATGCGCCGGTGTTCAAAGTTGCCGCAACCAATGTTGATTTAGGAACAATGCCACAGGCAACTACCAAAGAAGTTGAATTCAAATTTAAAAATGAAGGGAAAAGAAATCTCAACATCAGGTTCATTAAACCAGGTTGCGGTTGCACTGCAGTGCTTCAGGGAGATCCGGTGGTAAAACCGGGGCAGGAAAGCTCCATTAAAGCTAATTTTAATTCCGGAGGCTATAACGGTAAAGTGACCAAGGCTATTTATGTCTACACCGACGATCCTAAAAACTCAGAAGTGGTGCTTTACTTTAATGCAGAGGTAACTACTAAAACACCTGAAAAGTAATAATCTGGTTTTAAGAATTATTGATATCATTATGATATCATTTTGATATCACTTTCATAAGGGTGCGGAAGTTTATATCGCACCCTTTTATTATTTTTGTTCAAAATAGTCCGGGAAATGGGAGAAACAGAAGAATATAAAAGCGCTCTCTACATCCAGAAAAGCATCCAACCGCCACCCAGTGTAAATCCTGAAGCCATAAATAAGCTTGGCAAGAACAGGAAGAAAAAGTACACTCCTGAAGAATATGTGGAAGGAATATTATCAGGTAACCGGATAATCCTTAGCCAGGCAATTACATTATTGGAAAGTTCAGATCGTAAGCATACTGAAATTGCACAAACTGTTATTGAAAAATGTCTTCCTTATAGCTCGAGATCGATCAGGATTGGTATAACCGGGGTTCCCGGTGCAGGCAAGAGTACATTCATAGAGACGTTTGGGAAACTAATAACCAATGAGCAAAGGCACCTGGCTGTGCTGGCAATAGACCCCAGCAGTGAACTTACCAGGGGAAGCATTCTGGGTGATAAAACCAGAATGGAAAGATTAAGTACTGATCCTAACGCCTTTATCAGGCCATCTCCGGCTGCCGGAACCCTTGGTGGAGTTGCAAGAAAAACCGGAGAGACAATCATCCTTTGTGAAGCTGCAGGGTTTGATACAATAATTGTTGAGACTGTTGGTGTCGGACAATCTGAGACCGCTGTATCATCTATGGTTGATTTTTTTCTTCTTCTTATGGTGACAGGTGCCGGCGATGAATTACAAGGCATAAAGCGGGGAATAATGGAAATGGCTGATTCGATAGCCATTACAAAAGCAGATGGGAATAACAGACTGAATGCTGAAAGAACGAAAGTCGAATTTCAGACCGCACTTCATCTTTTCCCTTTGCCATCATCGGGTTGGGTACCAAAAGTTTTTACCTGCAGCTCTGTTGAAAATTCGGGAATTGAGGAAATATGGCAATCAATCTGCGAATATGTTAGTCTTNNTTTATCCTGGAAAATCTTAAATCCTCATTTTATAATTCAGAAAATATAAAGGAGATGAGGCTTAAAATAGAAAAACAACTTCGTGAAGGAACGATAACTTCTTACAAGGCAGCCTGGCAAATGTTGAACAAATATTTTAAAAAACAGACATAATTCACAATATTATTTATCTTTGAGCAAGTTAAATGATAATCATAAGAAGAGAAATCCAAAATCAGTGACAATGAAAAAATTGATCTATTTATTATTTATTGCAGCTATTGTGACAGCATGTACTACCACTCCTAAAGCCCCCCATTTTACTATAACCGGGAAGATTGCCGGAGCTGATAGTGTTACTTTTATTCTTCAAAAAAGAGTTGATGGAAAAACAATTAAGATAGATTCAGCAACGGTATTGAAAGGTGAATTCAAAATTAATGGTGGTTCTGTTGAATATCCGGCAATGGTGTCGCTTATTGCAAAAACCAAAAGAGCCGGATTACAGTTCTTTCTTGAGAATACTGATATCGTAATCACCGGACACATAGATTCACTGAATATAGATAAAGTTAAGATTACGGGATCCAAAACGCAGGCTGAATATAAAGCTTATGTTGATACACTAAAGCCATTAAACGCTAAGAACAAGGCTATAAATGAAGAATATCAGGTCGCCAGTGCAGCTGGAAATAAAGCCAAAATGGCTGAAATTGAGAAGAAGAGCGAAGATCTTTATAATGAACAAACTGCAATAACCAAGCAATATGTAAAGAGTCATCCGGCTTCGTATATGACTCCAACTCTTTTAGCCAACCTTAGCTATGAGCTTGAAGCTACTGAGATTGAGTCATTTATTAACGTACTGGACACCAATGTTGCAAAAGTTCCAATTATAAAAGATCTTAAGAAAAGAGTTGCTATTATGAAAACAGTCGCTGTAGGTCAGAAAGCTCCTGATTTTACACTGAGTGATGTAAATGATAAACCTGTAGCTCTATCCTCAAAAATTGGAAAATCAAAACTTCTTCTTATTGATTTCTGGGCATCGTGGTGTGGCCCATGCCGTAAAGAGAATCCGAATGTTGTAAAAGTCTGGAAAGAATTCAATAAAAAAGGATTTGATGTATTCGGTGTTTCTCTTGATCAGAAAAAGGAAGACTGGGTAAAAGCTATTGCTGATGATAAACTTACATGGACACATGTTTCCGACCTTCAATACTGGAGCAGTGCAGCTGCAAAACTATATGCTGTTAATTCAATTCCTGCTAATTTCCTTCTGGATGAAACCGGAACAATTATTGCAAAAAACCAGAGAGGCGACGATCTTTACAATAAAGTTAAAGAGATACTTACTGCCAAAAAGAAATAGGTGAAGTATAGAATTATTAAAGAGGATGTCTCAAATGGCGAGAACAGCCTCTTTTTTTGCCCCCTAAATCCCACTAAAGGGGGACTTTTATCATTACTATATAATTGAACATTAACATCTTGCACCTCCCCTTTAGGGGAGGCTGGGAGGGGCAAATAAAAGGTATGAAAGGATTAAAGATGCCCTTTTGAGACACCCTCTTTTTTCAACTATTTTCCCCATTCTTCATCTCCTCAAGAATAAAACCGGTACCTCTGACTGTCCTTATATCAATGTTTTTATCCTCAGCAACATATTTCCTCAGACGACTGATAAAGACATCCATACTCCTCCCAAGGAAATAGTCGTCCTCACCCCATATCTCTGTCAGAATATCTTCTCTGGCAAGGATCTTGTTTTTATTGATGATGAAGTACCGGAGCAACTGTGCCTCTTTAAGTGTTAATTTCTCCTTGGCTTTTCCGCATATGAGCTCCAATGTATTAAACCGCAAAACAGTAGAAGAGACACGGTATTCATCATTTACAGAAGAATATACGCGCTTAAGGATATTATTTATTCTCAGGATAAGAACCTCAGGGTCAAATGGTTTGGTAATATAATCATCAGCACCCAGTTTTAACCCTTTTACAATATCCTCCTTGAGACTCTTTGCGGTAAGAAAAATAATTGGCATATCGGCATCAGATTGCTTGATTTTTTCTGCAAGAGTAAACCCGTCCATTTCCGGCATCATGACATCAAGGACACAAATATCGGGTTTCTCTGCATTGAATTTCTCCCATGCTTCTTTTCCATCAATCGCAAGATTAACTTCAAATCCGCTTATTGTAACATACTGTGTCAATATATTACCAAAATCCCTGTCGTCTTCTGCAATCAAAACTTTCATAACACAAATATTATTAAAATGGCAATGTTATAGTAAAGATACTACCTTTTCCCGGTTTGCTGTCTATATTTACCTCTCCTCCATGCGATTCAGCAATTCTTTTCACATAATATAATCCGAGACCCAATCCTTTAATTTTATGGATATTACCGGTTGACACCCTGTAGAATTTGTCAAAAATATGTTTCTGATCAACTTTGCTTATTCCAATACCATTATCGGATACCCTTATATATATATGCTCTTCGTCCCTGAATCCTTCAATGTAAATTTCCGGATCCTTATCGGAATACTTAACCGCATTAGAGAGAAGATTATTGATCATCGTAGTAAAATAAACAACGTCCAGATCTGCTTTTGCACCGTCAAGGTCATACTTTTGGATTATACTGACATTGTTACCGTATCCCGACCTGAAACTTTCGACAATTTCATTCATAAGTTCATCTACCTTAACATTCTTCTTATCAAGCTGGAACTGTGTTCTTTCCCACATACTGATTTCGAGGATAAGGTTAATCAGCTGATTTAAATGGATACTTTGTTTTCCTATAAGTTTGGCCGTCTCCAGGATTTTGGCTTCATTATGTCTTATCTGCTCCATCTCCAGAGTCTTACCAGCTACAGTTATTGTTGACAGAGGAGTCTTAAGCTCATGAGTCATGTTATTGATGAAATCGGTTTTCAGATCAGATAATCTTTTCTCTTCCATCAGGTTCCTGTAGGTGGTCATGAAGAGGATAAGAACCACAATAATGCTTAAACCACTCATTGCCAGATATGCAGCTGACTCTTTTAAAATCACTTTCTGCTTATCAGAAAAATCGATCCAATAATCAAAACGAAACCTGTAATTATTGTCCTCCATCCCGAACCAGTTGACAAATATTCTCGATCCTGAAATTTCTGAAGATAGTATTCTTCTACCACGATCGGTCGGCCGGCGATTTAAAAAACCATCACTCCTGTACACTACTATAGTGTCATTATTTATCATTTCTATGTCGTTAACAACTATCGTAGAATTGAATTTGTTTTCCAACCCACGCATTTTGAAATAAGAGGACAGCAAGTCGGAAAAATCCTGTTCCTGATTTACGACTTTTGTAAAATATGCGAGTATATCTTTTTTCCTGGCATTGAGTTCCTTCCCGTCTTTGATAGCATGTAACTCTCTGTTAGCCTTTTCAGAATAATTGCCCAGGAGAATGCGTACCGTATCAAAACCATCAGTAGACATACTCCGTCGGATAAAGTTTAAAGCTTCCTGGGACCGCATCGTGTATCTTAACGCAAACATCTCGTCTTTCTGTTTCCAGATTCCTCTGATAATGAATACCTGGACCGATATCAGAATAACTATTGAAATAATTCCCAGGACCAGGACGGTATTTCTCTTTTTCATATCAATCATTTAGCTTTCTCAAAATTATTCATTTTATTGATATCCCGGAACAACTAACCAACCATTAACCCTGCATTAACCCGATGTTAACAAAATAGCTATAATACTGACTGTATCTTTACAATGTTAACCAAACCAAGAAGGCAGTCATGAAAAAGTGTAATTTATTATTAATGTCAGCATTCCTGCTCTTCGCATGTTTCTCCGTTCAGTATCTTTCTGCACAGGAGAACACAGCGACTGAAAAGGAANNATGAAAGTAGTGTCAGATCAGTTTAAAGTACAGTCTGATCAGCAAAAAGAGCTTGCGAAAATAAGGATGGATTCAGTCAGGTTTTTTTACAGAGGCAATGATAAGAACTTCTACAGATCCGGTGCGCGAAGTTCAGGCAGTTCATTTGGAGGACCTGATATACCCTTTATGGGTTCGACTTACGGTTCATACTCAGGATATTCTGGACGGGAAGGTGACTCTGAAAGCACATCATGGGATTTTTCGAAACAGGTTAAGGAAAAGACTTTCTCGAAAGATTATTCCTTCGATGTGGAATCAAGTGTCAAAACAGTAATAATGAACGTGATGGGTGACTGCAAATCGGGACAGATAAAAGTTAAAATAGTTATGCCTGGAGGTAAGGTCTATTCAGATATAGTTATTGATGAATCCGGCAATCTCAACTACAGGAAATCATTTTCAATCTCTGAAACTGAAAATAAGGATAAAGCCGGAGAATGGAAGTTCAGGATAGAAGCAGAAAAAGCGACAGGTTTCTTCAGGATTTCTCTTCAGACTTATTAATACTTTTTTGAGGGTTTAAAAGAGGTTGACACTTAGGTTTCGACCTCTTTTTATTTTCAAAGGATTCCGCGAAAGTTTATTCTTCTGCTGATATAAAAAGTGAAGCAATAAAACCAGGGTCCCATATTTCATTCCTGATAAAATCTCCCGTTTTATTATTGAAATAACCATAAATATGTTTTGGAGAGATT
Source organism: Bacteroidales bacterium (assembly GCA_003155705.1). Lineage (GTDB taxonomy): Bacteria > Bacteroidota > Bacteroidia > Bacteroidales > VadinHA17 > LD21. The sequence continues at coordinate 3,118 of PMEC01000149.1, read as the reverse complement.
GTGTATATCAGTTCATCATTATCTCCGATATATGGTTCGGTTATTGTTATTACTTCCTCTAAACCCGTATCATTCTCATTGGAACACCTGGTATAGAAATCGTAGGTAGATTTAGGGATGGCAATTATAATAGTAAAAGTTCCATAATCTTTTCGCTGGAAGAGAAAATAAGTTATTTCTATAGGTTCATTGGGATTGACCCTGTCGGAGGAATGGGGAAGCTGGTTCTCGAAAACGAATCCTTCTCTCATGATTTGCTCAGCAATTCCCTTTTCTTTTGTATTGTGCAGGAAAAAATAGCAGTTGCCCTGTTCATTCAGGATGGTTGCCAGTATCTCTCCTTTATTCTTCATCCAGGACGAAATGGTTTTATAAATGTGTTATCAAATTTAACTTATATTATTTTATTTACAACACTTATATCTGTTGTTATGTTATATGCTAAATTTGTACTGACGCAAAAATTTGCTGACTAATGAGGAAACTGTTTATATTTTGTTTTTTGCTGATTATTGTATCCTGTAATCAATCTGGCTCTTACAGCGGAGAAAAAATAATTACAGTAAGCATTCCTCCTTTTAAATACTTTATTGATGCAATAGGGGGTAATGATTTTATGGTAAATGTAATGGTACCTGCCGGAGCAAATCCGCATATTTATGAACCCGTACCTGAACAGATTACAAATCTTAGAAAATCACTTGCCTACATCAGCGATGGATACCTGGGTTTTGAAATGACCTGGCTTGACCGATTCTATGAGACTAATCCCCATATGAAGAAACTCTCTCTGGGTCAAAATATTGACCTTATCAAACCTATTGTAAACACTGAATCAGTGAACGTTGAAGGCGCGGATCCTCATTATTGGGTTTCTCCACAATGCGCACTTATAATTGCAGACGAAGTAAGATCATTGTTGATAGATCTCAATCCGGTTAAAAAAGAAAAATATGAAAGTAATTACACCCATCTGGTAAAATTAATTAGTGACATTGATAAAAAAGCCAGAGAGTTATTTGCCGGAAACAGGAATAAAACTTTCATGACTTTCCATCCGACTCTCGGTTATCTTGCCAGGGATTATGGACTGAAACAGATAGCAGTTGAAAATGAGGGTAAAGAACCAACACCTTCATCACTTAAAAAGCTGATAGATATCGGGAAAGCAGAGAACCTCCGGGTGATTTTTGTTCAGAGAGAATACGATACCAAAAACGCCAGGGCAATTGCTGCTGAGACAGGCGCTGTGCTTGAAACAATTGACCCGCTGTCTGAAAACTGGCCTGAATCTGAGCAGCAGATTATTAATGCTATATACAATAGTTTTAAAGGGAAACAGTAATAAAATATTATGGCTTCACTTATTGAAATAAGTTCTCTTTCAGCAGGTTACGAATCAAATATAGTACTTGTCGACATTAATTTTTCAATATGTGAAAATGATTTTATCGGTGTTATAGGTCCAAATGGCGGTGGAAAAACTACTCTGCTGAAGGTTATTCTTGGCCTTCTGAAACCTTTCAGCGGTACTATAGTTTTTAATGAAGATCTCCTGAAAAGAACCAGAATAGGATATCTTCCGCAGATGTCGGCAGGAGATATCTCTTTCCCGGTAACTGTATTTGATGTAATATTGTCTGGTCTTATGATAAACAAAAGCGTGGTTGCCAGGATTACAGCGGAAGACAGGAAAAAAGCTGAAAATGTGATAGGTGAACTGGGCCTTGGAGGAATTAAAAAATCACCATTAAACGAACTCTCCGGGGGTCAACTGCAAAGAATGTTTCTTGGAAGGGCAATAATCGGGTCACCGGCATTATTATTACTCGATGAACCTGATAATTTTGTTGATGCGACATTCGAGAACGATTTTTATCAAAAACTGCATGACCTCAATGAAAGAATGGCAATCTTAATGGTCTCACATGATGTAGGTACGATCTCTTCCCATGTGAAATCGTTTGCCTGTGTCAACAGGAAACTGCATTATCATCCTTCACCGGAAATAACAAATGAACAACTTTCGTCGTACGATTGTCCGATTCAGCTCGTTACTCATGGAAGAATACCCCATACTGTCCTTGAAAAACATGACTAATGGGAGGAAGCATTTTTCAATATGATTTTATAATAAAAGGTCTTCTCGGAGCCTTGTTCGCCAGCATAACGGCTGGAATAGCAGGTACATTCATTGTCTCAAGAAGGATGGTCTTTCTGAGCGGGGGAATAACTCATGCATCATTCGGTGGAATAGGAATTGGTTATTTTGTTGGAATAAATCCTGTAATAGGTGCGGCAATATTCGGAATATTATCTGCTCTCGGTGTTGAGTATCTTGCAGTAAAACAAAAGATTAGAGAAGATTCTGCGATCGGAATCCTATGGGCGTTCGGAATGGCTATCGGTATCATCTTCATCTACCTTACTCCAGGGTACACACCTAACCTTATGAGTTACCTTTTTGGCAGTATCCTTACAGTCACAAATGCCGACATAATTGCCCTTGGAATAATGTCGGTTGTACTGATTATTTATTTTGGAATATTTTACAGGACTATTATTTATATCTCATTCGATGAGGCCTTTGCAAGGACGTACTCATCATATGTAGATCTTTTTAAATATATTACCACAGCCCTGATAGCACTTACAATAGTGCTGAATATCAGAATGGCGGGTGTTGTCCTTGTGATTTCATTACTTACCATTCCGCCAAACATAGCAATGATCTTTACAAAAATCTACAGAAGGATAGTCATTTGGTCAATTATCGCAGGTTTTCTGGGCACTTCAGCAGGATATGCAATCTCATATTTTGCAGGTATTCCGGTAGGAGCAACTATAATATTTACTTTGGTAATAATCTGGGTTGCGAGTAAGGGAATTTATTTTGTGGTTAAGAAGATGGACGTTNNCTGAAAATGAAAGTTGCTGTTGTTGAGAAAGCAGAATTGGGAGGGATTTGTCTGAACTGGGGTTGTATCCCGACCAAATCCCTCTTGAAAAGCGCCCAGGTTTTTGAATTTATAAAACACGCATCTGATTACGGGATAACAATTTCAGGAGAAGCAAAACCTGATTTCAAGGCAATAGTTGCACGAAGCAGATCAGTTGC
>PMEC01000223.1 GCA_003155705.1 Bacteroidales bacterium | reverse complement strand
CTATCATTCAATCATGGATTGGCATAATCCGGATGCAAATTCGGTCAACTGGGCAAAATATCGTGAGAAATACCTTAAACCGCAGCTCAAAGAATTGTTAACAGGCTATGGTAAGTTAGGTGTTTTATGGTTTGATGGAGAATGGGTAAAAGAGTGGACTGAAGACCAGGGAAAAGATCTTTATAATTGGGTAAGGAACCTCCAACCGCAGATCATTGTAAATAACAGGGTTGGGAAAGGCCGCCAGGGAATGCAGGGAATGAACAGGGATACCAGCTTTGTCGGTGATTTCGGGACACCGGAGCAGGAGATCCTTTCGACCTCTTCAACGATGGCATGGGAATCGTGTATGACGATGAACGATACCTGGGGATTCAAAACAAACGATACGAACTGGAAATCTTCAGAAACACTTGTTAAAAACCTGGTTGATATAGTTTCAAAAGGAGGAAACTTCCTTCTGAATGTGGGGCCGACTTCAGAAGGTCTTATCCCCTCTCCCAGTGTTGAACGACTAAAAGAGATGGGCGAATGGATTAAAGTCAATGGAGAAGCTATCTATGGTGTCAGGCAACTCAGAAATTATAAAGAGGGTGATAATCTGAGATATACTGCTTCAGCTGACGGGAAAACAATAAATGCTTTCTTAATGAACTGGTCAGGCAGGCAGCTGAATATAAGGCAGATAAAACCAACAGATGGTTCAAAAATAAAGATGATCGGATATGATGCCGACCTGAATTGGAAATATGATTCAAAAAAGGGTTTAATTGTTGAATTGCCCGATCAGGTAAATCTCCCTTGCAAATATGTATGGGTATTAAAGATTGAAGGTACTGAGATATAATTCTAAAATATCATCATCCTTGAGATTCTCACACCTCCGGGGCTATTGAAAAAGCGCTTTGTGAACCTTCGTGACAACCTTAGTGTTCCTTTGTGGTTAAACCTAAATCATTGAACCACAAAGGATCACAAAGGACGGCACAAAGTAACACAAAGGAGGAAAATAAAAAATAATCTCTTTTTCTGCAGCCCTATCTCTCATTATTTTATCCCCAGCAAATCCATCACCCCATTTATATATGTCAATGGATGGATCGGATTTCCCGGGACAAAAAGATCAATATTGTGCTCTTCAATAAATTTCCTGCGCAAAGCTGGGCTGCCATCAAAAATGCCCCCACTGATTGCATCTGTACCCGCAAGAATAATGATCTTCGGCAGGGGGATTGCATCATAACAAATCTTTAAAGCCTCCTCCATGTTTTCAGTGATGGGACCAGTAATAACAATGCCATCAGCATGACGAGGAGAAGCCACAAACTCAATGCCATAACGTCCGAAATCAAAATTCACATTTCCCGAAGCAGCCAACTCCATTTCACAGGAATTATCTCCGCCTGCCGATACCTCACGAAGTTTTAATGCTCCGCTGAAAAGTTTTCGAATCTCTCCTCTGACTTTTGTTTCATCAAGTCTGACCGGAATCTCGACGCCCGGTCTGATAATAAGAGTTTCCCTGACGTTTGCAGCTAATCTGTAATCATTTGTGAATCTGATCTTTTCAGGTAGCATGAAAGCACATTCTTTACAGAAAACACATCTCCCTATGTCTATTGATCCGGACTTCTTATCAATTGCATCAACAGGACAAATTGAAGCTACTCTGCTTATCTCCTGTTCAGAAATATTCCCTGAAATAATCGGGCGCCCTCTGAAAAGATCTGAGACAGGCTGTGTCTGCAGATTTTTAATGTATTGCGAACCATGACTTTTCAGTACTTTTAACTTCTTCAGCATTTTCTGAATTTTCTATCATCTTTATAAATCATTTCCACAATAAGAAAGGTTAAAACTCTTATTGCACACCGGGAAATCAGATATCTCCTGCTCTCTCACTGCCAGTGCAAGAACATGCCAGTTATGAAGAGATGGATCCTTTATCTTATATATTTCAATTTTACCTTCATGATCTGTGACAGCGACATGACAAATTTCACCTCTCCAACCTTCAACAAGACTGATACATAACATATCAGGTTTGAAGTTCATTTCATAATCGGGTTTAAAACTAAGATTGTCTGAAAGATGTTCTATCCTTGTAATCAGCTCATTAATAACAGAAAACGATAATTCAAACTCAATTTTCCTGAGAAGTGCTCTTGCATAAACATCACCCTGATCCAGAATTACCGGTTTATATTTTACCTCCTTATAAGCCTGAAAAGGATGTGACTCCCTGATATCCCGGCATGTACCTGATGTCCTGGCTACCATACCGACACCGCCCGAGAGATAAACCTGTTTTGCAGAAATAGTTCCGGTATTTTCGAATCTGGCAAGAATCCCGGAATCATCGAAGATCATATCTGCAACCTCTAAAAACCTTCTATGCACTTCTTCCAGCCTTTCGGCGATAAACGACAAAATTTTATTCCCAAGGGTGTAGTTGGTACCACCAGGTCTGATCAACCCCTTGCCAAAACGATTTCCACACCAGTCCTGCATCGTATTAATTACAATAGTGCGTAAAGCTTCACATGAAACCTGACCAATCTGATATGCCACATCACCGCATAATGCAGCTATATCTCCAATATGAACTGCCATTCGCTCCATCTCCAATGCAATTATTCTTTCACATTCAAGCTTTTCATTCCATTCTGATTCTGCAAGAGTCTCTGCCAATTGTGCAAAAGCAAGCCCATGACCAATTGTTGTATCTCCTGCAACGCTTTCGGAAATTACACAACGCTGGAGGAGGCTATTTTTCTTTATAAACAGGTTTTCAATGCCCCTGTGCTGATACCCTAACTGGATCTCGAGATGCAGCACTTTTTCACCATAACACTGAAATCTGAAATGCCCTGGCTCTATAATACCGGCGTGGATTGGTCCGACTCCTACCTCATGAATCTCTTCACTATCAATCCTGTAAAAAGGATAATCGGATAATTTAAAAGCTTTATCATACCTGTCAAAAGGATATCTGACAGGTTTTAACCATGGATGATTTTCAAATACTATCCCTGTATTTTCATAAATCTCCCTCTCAAAAACATGCAATTGAAAACATTCCTGAGTGATGGATTCAAGTGATTTTATTTCAGCTTTTTGCCTGTGAGAATATACAAATACCTTGTGGGAACTATCGTTGGCAATAATGATATAGAAGTCTACATGATCAGTATTCTGTCGTATAAAATAATTAACACAATGACAGGATTCCTTCTTCATAATTGCTATTGTCTGCTCTCTGAAATCATGATAATCCAGAATCGGAATATCCGTCAGAGCGACCATACCCGGATTTTTTATCAACTCATAATATTTCATCTCTGCCATAATCAGAAATTTAGAATTGAGAACAAGAATCCATTATTCAGTCCTGAAACCGAGACAAAAAGATTATTCAAAAATCCCGGAATATAGAAAGTGAGAACTATCGCAATAGAAAAAAATAATATCTGAGTACTATATTCAGAAATGGGTATTACTGAAATATCAGAATGAATATGTCCGGATTCCCCAATAATTATTTTAGAGTTCTTAAGGAAAATACCATAGAAGATCAAAGTCAATAGAAACGCAACGATTATAAAGATGACTCCATGCCCGTTTCCAAGTTCCCTGAAGAGAAGGAATTCACTGTAAAAAAGGGCTGATGGAGGAATAGCGGTTATCAGAATCACACCAATAATTAATATTATTGCGCCGGTTGGATTAAGACGCAGGTATCCGCCGGATTTGTAAAGTTTATAAGATTTTAACACTCTGTGCAATAGTCCAGTCTGATAAAACAGGCCGGATTTTATAAATGAATGAAATGTGATCTGCAGAAGGGCAATATATATTCCGATCTTACCCAGACTTAATGCGATGAGAACTAATCCCATATGCTCAACTGTTGAATAAGCAAAAACCCTTTTCAGGTTGGTAGCCTTCTGCATGTAGATTGCGGCAACCACAAGCGAAAGGATACCGGTAATCAGAAGAACATGGTTTATCCAGATGCTGATAATTGTACCAGTCATTGCCAGAAAGACTCTGAAAAAAGCAACAAATCCACCATTCACCAATGCGGATGATAAAAATGCACTGACCGGCGACGGAGCAACATAATTGGCATCAATTCCTATAGTATATAACGGGAAGACTTCCAGCTTTGAGCTATATCCGGCTAGGATCAGGATGAAGGACATCTTAAGGTAAACAGGATTTATTTTCGCGAAAATATTATGGAGCCCGTTAAAGGACATATCGCCTGTCGACCCTATGCCAGAAGAAGCACTTGCGAACAGGATTCCAATATAAGCAAGTGCAATCCCAACCGAACATATGAAGATGTATTTCCAGGTGGCTTCAAGGGAATTGGCTGTTCCATGATGGTTAATCAGATAAGCTACAGAAAGCGTCGTCAGCTCTACAAAAATCCAGGAGACAATAAGATTATTAGTAGTATATACTCCTGTAAGTGAGATATTTAACAAAATAAAAGAAGAGTAGAAAAAAGCCCGTTGCCTGTGGCCTGAATCTTTGGTATAAATTATACTGTGAAAAAATGTTGCTGATGATACCAATGATAATATAATAAGAAAAATCAGTGAAAGAGAATCATAAGTGAAGTAACTAAGATCACTCTGATCCTTCCTTGTAAATGCAAGAATTGAAAACAATACCTGTACAATAATGAAAACCAGAGTAAAAACATTGATGCTTTTTCGCCAGGGAAAAATAAAGATCAGTCCTGATAAGATTATACCTGCAATAAAATATATAGCTAACAGCATAATCAGTCTTTTAGTTTTGATAAAGTTTCGACTTCAAATCCGCCCATTTTATGACCGATACGGGTCAGGAACATACTCATTATCAGTACTGCAACAAAAATATCAAGTAATATACCTGTATTCACAAGCAGAGGGAATTCATTCCCGATAGCTATAGAAAAAAGGAAAACAGCATTTTCAATGATGAGAAAACCTACCAGGTGGCCGAAGAGAAGTTTTCTTACGGTAATCAGCAGTAAACCGGTAAATAATGTAAGATAGGCAATCATCATATAAACCTCACCAACATAAGGAACATGAAGTACATGAGCAAGCACCAGGCTTATACCTAACAGAACAAGCATAATCATAACAGTATAGTTTCCCTGGAGGGACATCTTGTGAACATTATGAATTCCAGTCCGCTGTAAAATTTTTCGTAACAGTTTAGGTACAACAATGGATTTGAAAATGATGGTTTCTGCAAGAATAAACAGAAGATTTATAACACTAAAGCTTTTAAGTTCAATTATAGCCATCCCAAAAAGTAATATACCCTGTATTGTATAGACCTGAATGTAGTGCTTAAACTTTTCTGTAGCAGCAATATAGACAAGGGATATACCAAATAATATATATAATAAGATCAACATATCAGAATATGTTTTTGCTGAAAAATATAACTACAAAAAATATCATAGAAATAAGTGTGACTGTTAGAATATACTGTTGGTTCCTGTTCATTCTGAATCGTGTTCTGAATGATTCGACTATGCCGATGATTATTCCAAAAAGTGCCTGTACAATAAAAAACAAAATTAATCGCCAGGCTGCCGGCAAATTATTAGGAATGATTGTTGAAGCGATCAGACCTCCAAAGACTGCAAACTTAAGAAATGAGGTCAGTTGAATTAAAGCAAGGTTAAATCCGCTGGTATCGAGAACCATAACTTCGTGGATCATAGTAAGTTCCAAATGTGTTTTAGGATCATCAACAGGAACACGACTATTTTCAACCAGGGTTATATTACCTATAATGTACGATATTATTATTCCGTAAATCAGATTATTACCAGTATCGACGGGAAGGCTAAAAAGTGCACTCATTGAAAACTTACCTGTAAGCACCACAAGCCCTGCAATCAGGACAAATATAGCGGGTTCGAGGAGCATGCCATACAGAGCTTCACGGCTTGCTCCCATCCCCTCAAAGCTGCTGCCTGTATCGAATGCAGCAATTATCATCATAAACCTGCTGAGTGCCAGCAGGTAAGCGAACAAAATGAAATCTCCATTAAATGATATCAGAGGCTTGAATCCTGCCACCGGTACCATCAACGAAGCAACAACTATTGAGGCGAGAACTACAACTGGAGCCATCCGGGTAATTGGTCCTGATATTCCGCTATACACAATTCCTTTGTTCAACAAGACCCACACATTTTTAACAGGTTGAAAGATACCCGGACCTTTTCTGCCCGAAACAATGCTTTTCGTTCTGATTATCAGCCCGGTAAACACAAATGAGGTTATTATGACAAGTACTAGTGCTACCATCTGAATCAGATCAGTTTCAAAAATGTAAGAAGAAATATCAGCAGCAGGAATAACAACAGATATAGTATATAGTGCTGCAATCTTCCGGTCTGAAAAATTGCTGCCCTTCTCAAAAGATTTATTATGAAATCAGCAGGCTTGAAGATCAATCTGGACTTTATAAAATCATCGGAGTGCGTATGAAATTCACGCTTTTCAGGGAATAATTCATCTTCATTGTAATTGAGATTTGAAAATCCGGTTTTAATCAGAGGTTTGGTCAGAGCGGTATATTCCTGGATAAACGAAGCTGCCGTATATTGTTGTTTTGCATTGACAGCAGTATAACCGCAACCCCATGTCGGACCAACATGAATTCTATTCCTATTTACCACTAATGCCCTGATAATAAGGATAATTAGCACAAGTAATAAAAGAGTAACTGCTCCAAAAGAGACAAATTTCATGGGTTCATATAATGATACATCAGGAATAGTACCGGCAATTCCGAATATTGACCCGGTAAGAGACATCAGTGGCTTAATTATTAAAAATGGAAGAATCCCAATAAGAATAATTGGAACTACTGGCAAAACTTTGGATAAAATCATTATCTTCTTAACCTCAACAGGTTTCTCATCGTACCCGGTTCGGGGTTGTCCGAGAAATACTATGCTGAATACCTTTGTAAAGCATAAAAGTGCCAATCCTCCTATTAGAACCAGAGAAAGCATAGCTATAAAAATAACGATCAGGGGATAGAACTCCGGATTACCAATCCCATTAAAAAGTGAAGTATAGATCAGAAATTCAGAGATGAAGCCATTAAAAGGGGGAAGGCCTGAAATTGCTATCGAACCGATAAGGAAAGCCCAGGCCGTATAAGGCATTAATCTCATAAGACCTCCCATCTTATTTACATTCCGCGTATGTAATTGGTTTATAACTGATCCGGCGCTGTAAAAAAGGAGTGACTTAAATAAAGAATGATTTAATGTATGAAGCAAAGCTCCTGCATAGCCGACGATAGATACCATAATATTTCCTGTCGCAGTACCATAAATTCCAAGGCCTATACCCAATCCGATAATTCCAATATTCTCGATACTATGATAAGCAAGAAGTTTTTTGATATCATGCTGGAGTATTGCCATCATCACTCCAAATAATCCGGTAATTGCCGATAGAACTATCACTGTTATCCCTATGGCAGCAAGATCGTTCACCAGGTAGGTAGTCACCCTTAAAATACCATAAATTCCTAACTTGATCATCACTCCCGACATGATACCTGACACATGCGATGGAGCTGCAGGATGGGCATCCGGAAGCCAGGTATGCAAAAGAAAGAAACCAGCTTTTAATCCGAATCCAATGAAGAAAAGCAGAAAGACCGGCCAGTTGGAATTATTTTGGAAAAAGGATTCCAGGTTATTGAATGATACGCTCTTAAATCCTTTTGATGATATTACCAAAGCGCCCAGAATAAATATCATTCCAACATGCATCTGGAGCAAATATGATAATCCTGCTTTCAGAGTTCCTTTTGCATCGAAATCAAAAATCACAAGAATAAAAGAAGAGAGTGTCATGATCTCCCAAACTGTAAGAAACCAAAAACCGTTTCTGAAAAGCGGCACCATTATCATTGAAGCATGGAGCCAGACCAAGGCAAGATAATGGAGTTTTATCCATGCTTCGGGTTTGTTTTTAAGATAAGGTTTTAGATATCCTATTGAATAAAGAAATCCGCTTACGACAGTAAAATCTATAATAAGGATAAAAAATGCGCTAAGCTTGTCACAAATTATCAGTGAAGAGATGTTAGCCTGAATAAATTGAAGGAATGACCCGGAATCAGTATTTGCAGAAATAAGGGCCTTGATTGAAACAATTGAACTTACAATTGTGACAAGAAAAATACTTATGCCCGCAAAAGAAAGAGCTACCTTTCGTCGTGGCGTCATAACTAACAGAGCTGTAACAAACAGAAATAGAAGAAGATATATCATCTTTCCAGAAAAAAACACAATCGGCGAAATTAGCTAAAAACCATTGATCATGCAAATTCGGAATATTATAATATGGTTATCTTAATCTGAACACTGTGCCCTGTGCCCTGTGCCCTGAGCATAATAAAGCCATGAAGAAATTTTTGTTTTACTTATTAATTGTTATTAACTTATCCATCTGAAATTTCAGGATTTTGATTATAAAGTACTTTTAACAGAAAATTTAGATATTTTTTATGGCTGCCACTAACGAACTTCTAATTCAGAAAGTATTTCAGGAGATGCTGAAATTCAAACCCTCGATGCAAAAAATGCTCATTGCAGATGACGAGGAAGAAGAGGAATCTCGGGATCCGCGTCTTCTCGGCGATCTGATAATCAGGAACTTCCCATGGCCAATAGGTGTGGAGTTACGTAGATTGTTCTCTGCTTCAACAAGGCAGCTTGACAGGATGCGTCTTGACCAGATATTCAAAACTATTGAAAGGACGATGCAATTCATTAGTTTCGTGATGCTCTGCCAGGTCTGGAAAGATATGAAGGAGAAAAAACTGGAGATCCCGGAAAACTTCAGAAAAGATTTCCAGGACAGGATTCTCGTTCTCAGCATGGGTAATTTTACCTGGCTAATCAGGGCAATAGGAACATTCATGCAGGAAAAAGGGAACATGTGGTTTATGCCTGAGATGGGGGAAAATTTTGACAAGAAGTTTTATGCAGCCCTCGATTTCTGGGTCCCGGAAAGGAATGAGATCGGACATTACCAGATCAATCTGACAAACGAAGAGATCGAAAGACGTTGTGTCGAATATGAGGAGAAGCTTAGTTTCATACTTGAAAAGATTGCATTTATCTCTAAGTACAAGCTGGTGTCGGTCCGTGAAATAAAAGTCATTCATCCGAAGAACCAGGAAGCCAGATTCAACCATCTTATTGATGTTCTTAACAGCTCAGATTCAGGGTTTAAGGCACAGGAACTGGAAGAGACCAAGTTTGCTGAAAGCAATTCAGTGCTGCTTATGAAATCGCTTAAATCATTTGATGAATATTTGAATCTCTCCCCTCTTATTATTGATACAAATTCGGAAGTTATTGATGATAAGGAGAAGTTTGATATTAAGAAGGATATATTCATGTACACCAAGTTCCGTGGTGATCAGCTGATGTATATCGGGGCAGAAGTGACTGAGAAATGTGATCTCAGGAGCCTGCATAATTACCAGAATCTTGTCGATCAGTTCAAGGATATGCTGGCAACGATCTCAGGATCATAAATAAATGAATAATAATATCTTGCAACATTATATTTGAGTATTGCGAGGTGCTAGGTGCAGGGGATGCAGTATCTGGTTCCGAATATTAATTAAATGTTTAGAGTTCAAAGTTCAGAATATATAATATCAATCATCTAATCTTTGAAATAATGGCCGCAATTAATGAACTGCTCATTCAGCAGGTATTTCAGGAAATGCTTAAGTACAAACCATCCTTGCAAAAAATGCTTGTAAGTGATGAGGATGAAGATGAAACACTCGATGCCAGGTTTCTTGGTGATATCATAATAAAGAATTTTCCCTGGCCAATTGGCGTTGAATTAAGAAGGCTGTTCTCAGCATCCATGAGGCAGCTTGACAGGTTGCGTCTCGACCAGATATTCAAAACTATTGAACGCAGCATGCAGTTCATTAGTTTTGTGATGATATGCCAGATATGGAAAGAAAATAAAGAAAAGAAAATTGATATATCAGAAAATCTTGGCAAAGAATTTAGCTCCAGGCTTTTTGTGTTAACTATGGGCAATTATACCTGGCTTATCAGAACCATTGGCAACTTAGTCCAGTCAAATTCAATTGCCTGGTTCATGCCTGAAATGGGTACAAATTTTGACAAGAAATTCTACGCAGCGCTGGATTTCTGGGTTCCTGAGAGAAATGATATCGGTCATTACCAGATAAATCTTACTCATCAGGAAATAGAAAAACGCTGCGTTGAATATGAAGAGAAACTTGCCTATATTCTCGAACGCATTGCATTTTTATGCAAATATAAGTTGGTTTCCATAAGAGAGATTAAGGTAATTCATCCTAAAAACCAGCCTGCTAAGTTCAACCATATAATTGATCTGCTAAATAGTTCTGATTCTGATTTTAAGGCGCAGGAACTCGAAGAACAAAAATTTGCTGAAAGCCAGTCAGTCTTACTTATGAAATCGCTTAAGACTCTTGATGAGTATCTGAATTTGTCTCCATTAATTATTGATACCAGCCACGAAGTAATCGACGACAAAGAAAAATTTGATATTAAGGAAGACATTTTCATGTACACTAAATTTCAAAATGATCAGCTTCATTACATCGGAACTGAAGTGACTGAAAAATGCGATCTCAGGTGTCTTCACAACTATCCAATCCTGGTATCCCAGTTTTGGGACATGATGAGTACTTTCGGAGTACAGCAATAATCTGTAAATCATTCATTTATTTTAATCAAATCTGAGTTGTCTTTTAATAATCTTACCATGAAATCACCCTTTAAATTTCTTGACAGCTTCACTAAAGAAGACCGTGAAATATTCTTTGGCCGTGAAAAAGAGATAGAAGAATTATACCGGCGTGTCTTCAGGAGCAAGATAATGCTGGTGTATGGTGTTTCCGGAACAGGTAAATCATCGCTTATCAACTGCGGGCTGGCAAACAAGTTCAGGGATGAAGACTGGTTACCGCTTAATATCCGGCGAGGCAAAAACATACTTGAAAGCATGTATGCGTCAATTGTTGCTGCCTCTCTTACTCCAAAATCAGAGTATTCGGCCACTGAGATTCAGTTTAAAAAGTATGTGAAATCGTTGTACCTCGACCATTATAAACCGATTTTTTTCATATTCGATCAGTTTGAGGAGCTGTTCATATTTGGATCCAAGGAGGAGAAATCATTGTTTGTCAGGGTGATAAAAACTCTTATTGATTCGGATATACAATGCAGGTTTATTTTTGTCATGCGGGAGGAATACATGGCAAATGTTACCGAATTTGAAAGACATATCCCGGTATTTTTCTCCAACAGGGTCCGTATCGAAAACATGGACCTCAATAACGCTGCACAAGCAATAATAGGTCCATGTAAAGTTTTCAATATCAATATCGAAGAAGGTTTTTCAGAAGCTCTGATAAAAATCCTAAGTCCCGATAGCCCTGAAATTGAACTTACATATCTTCAGGTCTTTCTGGACAAGATATATCGTTTAGCAACTGAAGAACAGGGAGATAAAAAAAGTGAAGACCTGGTTATTTCATTCACGCTGGACCAGCTTCAGAAGATTGGTGATGTTTCCGATCTTCTGGGAAGCTTCCTCAATGAACAGATATCCCTTCTCGATGACCCCGATTCGGCACTTGCAGTTCTTAAATCATTTGTATCGGTAAAAGGTACAAAAAGGCAGATGAGTCTTGACGATGTAAAGGATTATGCACAGACACTGGGCAAACCAATTAAAGAGTCTGTTCTGCTGGAAATGATACAGAACTTTGTAAATCTTCGTATCCTCCGTGACAAGGACCAGCATGAAAGATATGAGCTCAGGCATGATTCCCTTGCTACCAAAATATATGAAAAAATATCAGTTGTTGAAAAAGATATACTTGAGATTCGCCAGTTCATTGAGGATGGATGGCATAACTGGAAAAAACGTAATATTTTACTTACTGCCAATGATCTGGATTATATTGCACCTTATGAAAGCAGACTGTATCTGTCATCTGAGTTATTGAGCCTGATAACACAGAGCAAGAATCAGTTGGAAAAGGTAAAAATAAAAAGAAGAGAGATCTTCTTCGCCGCAACTTTTGTTCTGCTTATTCTTTTCGCAGGTTTCACAATCTGGGCGTTGTTGGAACGAAAAACCTCCATAGCTCAGGAAACTATCGCAAGGGGTAATTACTACAATGCCCTTTCAAAAGATATTGTAAATACCGATCCGACTAAAGCTCTGAGAATCGCTGAATATGCCTGCAAACTTGACCCGTCTGAAAATAATTTTCAGAATCTTGTTGATATATATTCCAATAACGAGTTCTATCACACATTTTTACCTACTAAGTCACTAGTGGCATCGGGGTTTAAAGTATTGCAAAAATCTGGGAATATTGCAGTAAATTCAAATAGAAGAATATTGATAATAAATCCTCAAGGCAATATATTAAGGAGGACTACTTTCGAGTTGCCTTTAAATTTTTCTTTTGACATCTCACCTAATGAAAAAAAATACCTTGTTTATACATATGATGACTCTTTAAGGGTTTATGACGAATTGTGGAATCTTAAATCAAAAGTGTTCTTTAAAGATACTTATGTTGTACAGGCATTTTTCTCAACTGATTCAGATGTAGTTATAACTGCTGTTAATACAAAAACAGAACGCGGGAAAATAAAATTATGGACACTAAACGGAACTGTGGCTGAAACAAAAGAATCTTATTCAAATGGATTTCTTATTCAAGGATTTTTCTCAGACACTATTCGTTTTCTTATAGAACCCATGGATCTATATTGCTGGATACCTTCAAAAGACCAATTGATCAAGAAACCGCTGAAGTTCCACGGCAGTGGAGGTATCATTTCAGCTCAATATCTATCTAAAGACAGAATGGCATTCTTAACAGATGACGATACTTTTCGGATTTGCACTCTAAATGGAACCTGTTTAAAATCCATATGTATCTCGGACGACAAAAATAGTGGGTTTTCCAGGTTTGATGTCATGACCAATGCTGACTTAATGTGTTTCAGTAATAATAAAGCATATAAAATATATGATAAAAACGGACAGGAAATATCTATATTAAAACTTGAAAATGCCTCTTCTGGTGTCCAATACAACATAAGTACAAAAGAATTACTAATCCTGAATAATAATGAAATTCTAGGTTTTGTTCCAAATAATCTTCAAAATGAATTAGTTCTAAGAAAGGAAAGTAAAAATTCATCTTACGGAATTAGAGGGAATAATATAATCGAATATGTGGATACCAATAGATATCTAATTAGCTTTGAAGGAGATAAGTTCGAAAGAAAAGCTTTAATATATGATAGGAATAAATTCTGGTACAAGATTCCGGGAACTCAAAATGTTGTATCACGATTTCCAAAGAATTATAAACCACCGACCAAACCTGAAGTAACTATTTATAATGTTTTGGACAATAAACCATTATTATACTTAAAGGGCTTAACTGAAATTCCAGGACGGATAGCTTTTTCGAAAAATGAAAGCCTAATTATTTCCTGGAATAAAATGTTCTTTAATGAAAATGGCTTTGATGATGGTCCTACAACCTTCTTCAGCCTCTTCAACACAAATGGGGACTTGTTAAGAACATTTCCGATAGGTAATTTATATTATCCAGAAATTAGAATCTCCGTTGACAACAGGAATATTCTTTCAACTTATAATAAAATAGCAATTTTATGGGATACAGCAGGAAATCAGCTATATAAGTATATAGGACATAATTCAAATATCCAAAATGCAGATATTTCAGAAGACGGTAAATATGTTCTTACAGTTTCTTATGACAGAACCGCAAGGCTTTGGACAAGAGAAGGGAAACTTTTAAAAGTAATTAGGACTGAAATGGATTACCCGAAAATTTCATTTCTTTCCGGAGGATCTGTTTTTCAGATTGATGAAGGAAAATCTGTAAAACTTTATAATACTTATGGAGCTTTAATCCAAAAGATTCCTTCAGATGGGAATCAGGCAATTTATTTTCCTGAGAACAGGTTTCTTTACTATACTGATAATTCTGGCATTCACAGAACCAGGATCAAAGAGCCAGTGGATTCATTTATTTTGTCTAACAACCATAATAACTTAAGTATCACAAATAAAATCGAATTCGATCTACTTTCTGTTAAGGATATTTTAAAATCAAATAATCCTAATGATCTGTATCTGGCAGCCAGATATTTTTATAATAATATTGATAAAAAAGTAGATATATCTGAAAAGAAATACACTTTGAAAATAGCTGAAAAGTTGTTTCAAAAAGGTTTGACATTCGATACATTGCATGGACCAATTTCCAGAAGTCTGATTGCATTATGTATTCAGAAAAATCAGTTTTTTGGAGAATCAATAAATAAAGAGGTTGACAGGTATTCCAAAATTATGTCGGAGACAAAAAACATAGATGATTTAATTCTAGCTTTATCCTTTTATGTCAATGGAACAGATAGTGCGACTATATTATATGAATACCCTGAAAAGGCTATTATGATTAGTGAAAAGCTACTTAAACTATTTCCGTCTGAAATAAACAGATCACGTATTTCTTTACTTTGTTCTAATCTTTCATTCTCTCTGTTTGATTATAAAGAACAATATAAAAATTCATTAATCGCAGTAAAAATTGCGATTAAGGCAGACAGTACAAACCTATTTTCTTATACAAATCTTCCACTGTCCTACATATATAATAACATGTATTCTGAAGCTGAAAAAGAGTACCTGAAATTGAAAGATAAACCATTTACAGTTGATCAAAGCATTAATACATTTAAAGAAGCCTTTCTTGGAGATTTTGCGGACCTTGAAAGGAGAGGCAAGGGACATCCGGATTTCGC
>PMEC01000097.1 GCA_003155705.1 Bacteroidales bacterium | reverse complement strand
CACTTAAGAATGAGATCCCGGAAGTCACCAGGTATTTCGGTGTAAATAATTTTAAGGATATTCTTGAGCAGATGGGGACATCATTAAAAGAAGATTTTCTTTCTGAGAGGACCCTGACCGGACCAGGACATTATGCATATCTTAAAGTTTCAGAGGGATGTGACAGAACATGTGCATTCTGTGCCATTCCTATTATAAGAGGTAAATGCATTTCCAGACCGATTGAATCATTGATTGATGAAGCAAAAATCCTGGCAGAAAAGGGCGTCAGGGAATTGATTCTGATAGCTCAGGATCTGAGTTATTATGGTATCGACCTCTATAAATCACAGAAACTGCCTGAACTTCTTACAGAACTTCTTAAAATAGAGTCTTTTGAATGGATCAGATTGCATTATTTGTATCCTGCCAATTTCCCTTTGGGGTTAATTCCAATTATCAGGGAGAACCCCAGAATTTGCAGGTATATTGACATCCCTATTCAGCATATCACCGATAATATACTGGGTAAAATGAAAAGAAATCAAACCAGGAAAGAGACCGAGAAGCTACTTTCACAATTTAGAAAGGAAATCCCCGGTGTGGCGATCAGAACCACGCTTATTGCTGGTCACCCGGGTGAAACAAAATCTGATTTTAATGAATTGAAAAAATTTATTTCAGAATTCAAATTCGACAGATTAGGTGTATTTGCATATTCGCATGAAGAAGACACTTTTGCTTTCAATAATTATAAAGATGATGTATCGCAATCAGTAAAGGAAGCGAGAGTTTCTGAGCTTATGGAAATTCAACAAAGTATTTCACTGGAACTTAATACTCTCAAAACAGGCAAAGTTTTCAAAGTGATTATAGACAGGAGGGAAGGCAACTATTTTATCGGCCGGACTGAATCTGACAGTCCTGAAGTTGACCAGGANNTTTAGGAGGAAGGGGGCAAAGTCTCGGGCAGTTCAGCTTTCTTCTTATGAATTTTTATTTTGATCTCCTGCTTTGCCTCATTAAAACCCACATTAACAAGATCCCCTGCAGCAGGTGATGCTTTTATCATTACCTCGGCCATCGGGTCTTCGAGATATTTCTGAATAGCCCTCTTTAATGGTCGTGCTCCAAAATTAGCATCAAAGCCTCTTTCAGCAATGAAATCTCTTGCACCACTGGATATTTTAAGCTGATAACCAAGAGATCTGACCCTGTCATAAAGCCCCCTAAGTTCTATATCAATGATCTTATTTATGTCCTCCTTGGTCAGAGAATTAAACATTACAACATCATCAATCCTGTTAAGGAATTCAGGAGCAAAGGTTTTCTGGAGAGCTTTTTGCAGGATGCTTTTTGTCTGCTCATCACGGGTAGCCTTCCTTGTTGATGTGTCAAATCCGACACCATGACCAAATTCTGAAATTTGCCTGGTGCCAATATTGGATGTAAGAATAACAATTGTGTTTTTAAAATCAACCCTTCGGCCCAGACTGTCTGTCAGCTGGCCTTCATCAAGTACCTGTAACAGAATATGAAATACGTCTGGATGCGCCTTTTCAATCTCATCCAGAAGAACTACAGAATATGGTTTCCTTCTTACTTTTTCAGTTAGTTGTCCTCCTTCTTCGTATCCTACATAACCGGGAGGTGCTCCTACAAGCCTTGAAACGGAGAATTTCTCCATATACTCACTCATATCAATTCTCACCAGGTTATCCGTTGTATCAAAGAGAAACTTTGCCAGCACCTTGGCAAGTTGTGTCTTTCCAACTCCGGTAGGACCCAGGAATATAAAAGTTCCTATCGGTTTATTGGGATCTTTTAAACCTGCCCTGTTTCGCTGGATAGCCTTTACGATCTTGAGGATTGCTTCATCCTGTCCAACTACACTTCCTTTAAGTTCCTCGGCCATATTTAATAGCCGTGTTCCTTCAGTCTGAGCAATTCTTTGGACGGGAACGCCTGTCATCATAGCAACAACCTCTGCAACTTTATCAGCATTAACTATTTCCCGGTTAGCTGAAAGTTCCTTTTCCCATTTTTTCTTTTCCTGTTCGATCATGTCAAGAAGGTCTTTTTCCTTGTCGCGGAAACTGGCAGCTTTTTCAAAGTTCTGATTCTTGACTGCTGCTATCTTCTCCTTCTTGGTATCTTCAAGCTGGCCTTCCAGAGATAAGATCCTTTCGGGAACAACGATATTCGAAATATGAACACGGGAGCCAGACTCATCCAGAGCATCAATTGCCTTGTCAGGAAGATTTCTGTCAGTAATATACCGGTTGGTCAGTTTGACACATGCTTCAATGGCATCATCTGTATAACTTACATTGTGATGTTCTTCATACCTTTCTTTTATATTATGAAGAATATGAATGGTTTCCTCAATTGAAGTGGGTTCAACAATAACCTTTTGAAATCTTCTCTCCAGGGCTCCGTCTTTCTCAATATGCTGCCGGTACTCATCGAGGGTCGTAGCGCCAATGCACTGAATTTCACCTCTGGCAAGTGCAGGCTTCAGCATGTTTGCTGCATCGAGAGAACCCGTTGCGCCGCCGGCACCTACAATAGTATGTATCTCATCAATGAACAGAATTATGTTATCATTTTTAGACAATTCATTCAGAATTGCCTTCATCCTCTCCTCAAACTGTCCGCGGTATTTTGTTCCGGCGACTATTGAAGCAAGATCCAGCGCAACAACCCTTTTATTAAAGAGAACCCTTGATACATTCTTTTTTGTTATCCTCAAAGCAAGCCCTTCAGCAATAGCAGATTTACCTACCCCTGGTTCTCCGATAAGAACAGGATTGTTCTTTTTACGTCTCGAAAGTATCTGTGCGAGCCTTTCAATTTCCCTTTCCCTGCCAACAATCGGATCAAGGCGTCCCTCTTCTGCAGCCTTTGTAAGGTCAATGCCAAAATTATCAAGAACCGGTGTTTCAGATGATGGTTTAGATGAAGATGGGTTCTGACCCTGACCCTGACCCTGACCTTTACCCTGATTTCCAAAGCTTTGTCCTTCATCATCATCCTCTCTGGGAAAATCAGCCTTTGGTGATTGCGATACATTCTCCATCAATCTTCTGACGGACTGATAATCAACATCAAGTTCGGAAAGGAATCTTGTTACTAGAGTATTCTCATCTTTAAGTATGGCCAATAACAGATGTTCTGTATCTATTGTGTTGCTTTTTAATGCTTTTGCCTCAAGGTAAACCAGTTTAAGTATTCTTTCTGTGCTTCGCAGCAACGGGATGACAGTATGATCAGCAACCGGAACCGGGTTTTCCACCTTGATGCTTTTCTCTATTGATCCTTTTAATACCAGTAGATCAACTCCGGAATTAATAAGAATATCAACTGCAACTCCTTCACCATCCCTCAATATTCCAAGGAACAAATGCTCGGGACTTATATGACTGTTTCCCAGTCGAATAGCTTCTTCCTTGCTATAACTGAGAATATCTTTTACTCTTTGTGAAAACTGTGAATCCATAATTATTTTTTATATCAAACCTCTGTTTTTTTTATCTCAAGCCAGAATGTCAGCTAATATTGACAAAAGTACAGATAAAAGCAATTTCAAAGTTAAATTGTCAATAATATCTATATGACAATTTTCGTGCCCATTTATAAACATATTATGTTCAAAATTCATATAGATATTAACTCAAAAATAGCCAAAAAATAACTATTTTCGTAATTCCTGAAAAAGGAGAAAGTTGTATTTTATAAGTACTTAATTAATAATCTGTTATGTCAGAGAGAGAAAGGATAATAAAGGTAAATATTGAAGAGGAGATGAAATCGGCATATATCGATTATTCGATGTCGGTTATAGTATCGAGAGCATTGCCTGATGTCAGGGATGGTTTAAAGCCTGTTCATCGAAGAGTTCTTTACGGAATGTCGGAACTGGGAGTACTTTCAAACAGACCATATAAAAAATCTGCAAGAATAGTAGGAGAGGTGCTTGGCAAATATCATCCTCATGGCGATACTTCAGTTTATGATGCAATGGTAAGGATGGCTCAGGAGTGGTCATTACGCTATCCGCTGGTTGACGGCCAGGGTAATTTTGGCTCAGTCGATGGAGACAGCCCGGCAGCAATGCGTTATACGGAAGCAAGGCTTAAAAAAATTGCTGAAGAAACACTAGCCGATATTGAAAAAAATACTGTTGACTTCCAGCTCAACTTCGATGATTCACTTGAAGAACCAACGGTCCTTCCGACCAGAATACCAAATCTTCTTGTTAACGGCGCATCTGGTATTGCAGTGGGTATGGCCACAAATATGCCACCACACAATCTTACTGAAATCATCAATGCAACAATAGCTTTTATTGAGAATAATGAAATTACATCTGACGAGCTTCTTGAGCACATCAAGGGACCTGATTTTCCTACTGGAGGAATTATTTATGGCAACCTGGGCATAAGAGACGCGCTTGAAACCGGAAAGGGGCGGATAGTTGTAAGGGCTAAAACTGAAATTGAACTGACTCATTCAGGCAGAGAATGTATTATAGTGAATGAGATACCCTACATGGTCAACAAAGCTGAAATGATCAAAAAAATTGCTGACCTGATTAATGAAAAGAAGCTTGAAGGGATCTCATATATAAATGATGAATCTGACCGAAATGGGATGCGGATTGTGATAATACTTAAAAAAGATGCCAGTGCAAATGTTGTGCTGAACAACCTTTATAAGTTTTCATCGCTTCAGACATCATTCAGTGTTAATAACATAGCTCTTGTTAAAGGCAGACCTAAAACCCTGAATACCAAAGATCTGATTAGCTATTTCGTGAAACATCGCCATGATGTTATTCTCAGAAGAACAAAATTCGACCTCGATCAGGCAGAAAAAAGAGCCCACATACTGGAAGGACTTATTATTGCAAGTGATAATATCGACGAGGTTATTGCTATAATCAAAGCTTCACAAACCCCTGAAATTGCCCGTGAAAAGCTGATGGAACGTTTCGGGCTTTCTGATATTCAATCGAGAGCTATTGTGGAAATGAGGCTGAGACAACTTACTGGTCTGGAACAGGATAAGCTCCGGTCAGAGTACCAGGAAGTTTTAAATCTGATAGAATATCTGAAAAGTATTCTGGCAAGCCTGGAGCTCCAGATGAAAATAATTAAAGATGAACTAATTGAGATCAGAGACAAATATGGCGATGCCCGACGTACCGAGATAGTGCCAAATGCAGAGGAGTTTAATCCTGAAGATTTTTATGCCGATGACGAGATGGTAATAACAATTTCACACATGGGCTATATCAAAAGAACACCGCTTACTGACTTCCGCAGACAGAACAGGGGTGGAATCGGATCAAAAGGCAGTACTACAAGGGAAGAAGATTTCATAGAACATCTTTATATTGCCACAATGCATAATACTATGCTTTTCTTTACAAGGAAAGGAAAATGCTTCTGGATTAAAGTCTATGCAATCCCTGAAGGTTCAAGAATTTCGAAAGGAAGAGCAATTCAAAACCTCATAAGCCTGGAACCAGACGATAATGTCAGAGCCTTTATTAATGTAAAGAATTTAAATGATGAAAGCTATATAAATAATAATTTCATCGTCCTCTGTACGACAAAGGGTATAATTAAAAAGACATCTCTTGAAGCATATTCAAGACCACGCGCAAATGGAGTAAATGCAATAACTGTAAGGGAAGGTGATGAACTTCTGGAAGCCAGAATGACAAATGGGAACCATCAGATTATGATGGCAGTTAAATCTGGACGCGCAATCAGGTTCCCCGAAGCCGGCGTCAGGCCGATGGGAAGAACCGCATCCGGAGTAAGAGGTATAAGACTCGCTGATGAAAATGATTTTGTTGTAGGAATGATAACTGTTGAAAATAAGGAAAAAGATGTTCTTGTTGTTTCTGAGAAAGGATATGGGAAACGTTCTGACATTGATGGATACAGGGTTACTCACAGGGGAGGGAAAGGGGTCAAAACCATTAATATAACAGACAAAACGGGTTATCTCATTGCCCTCAAGGATGTGACAGATAATCATGATCTTATGATAATTACCCAATATGGAAATATCCTCCGGAGTCCTGTATCAGCATTAAGGGTAATGGGAAGAGCTACCCAGGGTGTAAGACTTATCAATCTTAAAGATGTTGATTCTATAGCATCTGTAGCTTGCGTTCTCGTTAATGAAGAGGAAGAGGTCGGTGATATAAACTTTGTTGTAGAAAATACTAAGGACCCTGAGGAAATTGGCAAAGAATTTGAAGATTAATAAGTAATATTTTATATTTGGCAAAAATTAATTACGAAAATAAAAATTTATAATTATGAAAAAGTCTTTAGTACTGATAATTGCTATTAGTATTTCATTAGGAGCCGCAGCACAGATGGGGAAGGTAAGTACTGCTGGTAATTTTATCGATCAGGGAGCGCTGGATAAAGCGAAAGAGGCTTTGGATCCGGCATTTCTGAATGAAAAATCGATGAATAACCCCAAAACTTACTTTACCAAAGGAAGACTTTGTCAGGAGTCTTACAAATCTGATAATCCAAAATTCAAATCTTTATATGCCAATCCGCTTGAAGAAGCATATGAAGCATATGAAAAGGCGTTATCACTGGATCCCAAGGGGTCGATTAAAAAACAGTTTCAACTTAACAGCACTTATCTCTTGCTTGGAAATGATTTTATCGACCAGGGAGTGAAGAAGTTTCAGGCTCAGGATTACGAAGCGGCGTTTAAATCTTTTGAATACAATATCAAAATCGCCACAAGTGATATTTATGTAGGGGCCACTGATACGGGAGTCTATTTTAATGCTGCACTTTCAGCATTCAATGGGAAATTATATGATAAAGCTATTCCGTATTTCAAGAAATGTACTGACATGAAATATGAAAAGACATTGCCGTATTTTCTTGAATCTCAATCATATATGGCATTGAAGGACACATTAAATGCAGAACAGGCGCTACAGGGAGCATTTAAAATGTATCCTGATAACCAGGAAGTTATACTTCAACTAGTGGATTTCTATATGAAAAATAATAAGCTGCAGGATGCTTTCTCATATATTAATCTTGCAAAAAGCAAAGATCCTAATAATTACTCACTTCACTGGGCTGAAGGAGTTCTTTATATGAAACAGGAAAAATATCCCGAAGCAATTGCCTGCCTCAAAAAATCTATTGATTTAAAAGGAGATCAATTCGATACACAATTTAATATGGGTGTCTGCTATTATAATCTGGCTGTCGAGTTATTTAAGAAAGCAGAATTGATTATGGAGGCTAAAAAGTATAATGAGGCTGCAGCAGAGGCAAATAATGTATTTATTAATGCAATTCCATATTTTGAAAAGGCCAATTCACTTAA
>PMEC01000128.1:5911-12048 GCA_003155705.1 Bacteroidales bacterium | reverse complement strand
AATATTTCGGTGATTGATGAAAATGGCGACATTTGGGTAACACCGTCGGCAGTGGATAAAGGATCGTTGAGGCCAAGTGATATAATGTGTGTCAAATCAGATGGTACAATTATTGGACGGCACAAACCCTCTTCCGAGTTTCCTTTTCATAAAGCAATTTATGAAATGCGTCATGATATTAAGGCAATTATTCATGCTCATCCACCTGCTTTGGTATCATTTAGTATTGTTCACGAAATACCGGACACAAATATTATAAGTCAGGCTAAATATATCTGCGGCCCGATAGGTTATGCCACTTATGAACTTCCCGGGAGTGATTTACTGGGAAAAAGAATTGCAGCAGAGTTTAAAAAAGGATTCATGGCAATTATTATGGAAAATCATGGAACAGTATTGGGGGGCAGTGATTTGCTTGATGCCTTTCAACGGTTCGAAACGCTTGAATTTTCTGCAAGAACAATTCTCTATGGTAAAACTATTGGTACACCACAATATCTTACTAACGAGCAAATTGATGATTTTGAAGCTCAGATACCCGGCTTACTGCCTGAGATGAAAAGTGTTAGTTATCCTTCAGATGAAAGAGAAAAGCGTACCAGTATCTGCAAAATTGTACACCGTGCCTGCGATCAGGGTCTCATGATCAGCACATATGGAACAGTTTCAGTACGCTGGCGCGATAATGACTTCCTTATCACACCAACCAATGTTCCGCGTTGGAATCTTCAGATAGGTGATATTGTACAAATAAAAGACGGAAAGCGGGAACCCGGAAAAATTCCGAGTCGGGCAACATGGTTGCATCAGGAGATTTACAGGAAAAATCCTGATATCAATTCTATTATTCTTACTCAATCACCTTACCTGATGGCCTTCGGAGTGACAAAAACCATTTTAAATGTCAGGACCATTCCTGAGAGCTGGATCTTTCTGCAGGATATTCCTTCCCTGGCTTTTGGAGCGCACTTTATGGGACGAAAGGACATACCTGATTTGATATCCCTGGGTACGCCATCTATAATTATTCAAAACGATTCAGTATTGATCACAGGTGATAAATTACTTCAGACCTTCGATCGTCTGGAGGTGGCCGAATTTAGTGCTAAATCGCTTGTAATGGCTAAACCAATTGGTGAATTGCTGCCTATAAGCGACAAACAAGTAGCGGAATTAAGAAAGGTCTTTCTTAAAAAATAGGACATCTTGTCTTAAAATCAATTGTCCGTAGCAAAACATAGAACCTCAGTTGATTGCTTATTTCAGGTAGCGTCTGAATTAATCAAGCTTGTTTAAAACTAAAGAGAATATTTGAGGCTGACTTCACCATTGTGGTTTCACATCTGAAATGATACCATCCGCTCTTGTTGCCTGGACCAGCGATCCTTCATCCACTTGTATGCAAAAATATGATAGTGGCTCAGATTCATCAGCTTTAAGTGCCCTGACACAGACTGGCGAAACCCGGACACTGCTTCCCTCTCTTACCGGAATAATTGCCCCATCCAGCCAGAAAAAACCTTTTCCCGCAGTGAACAAGTATATTTCCTCATTCCTTTTGTGAGAATGAGCGAAAGCGCTTGCTTTACCGGCTGGCAAACGGTTGGCTGAAATCTCAGCGCCCGTGAGTGAAAGTGTATCCCTTAATATTACACGTGTAATATTCTCCATCGGACCAATTTCTGTTAGGCTGTAATTCTTTTGATTTTCCATATTGAATCAAATTATTAGTTAAACAGAAGCTTAAAATTTAAATAAATCATGATCAAAATTATAAAAATCGCACAGAGAAAGTAGCAACCTCCAACAAGGAAGCAAGTAATAAAACTATTCCAGCATTTTTTTAATTTTTCGCAGGGCGCCTGGTCTGTTGATAAGGTAAACACCTGCAAGGATAAACAGTACGGAAATGAACATTGCAGGTGCCAGGTGCTCATTATCTGAAATTCCCCACAGGGTTGCCACAATTGGTATGAAATATGCCACGACTGAGGCAATTACCGGTGAAGTATCCCTTACAAGAAAATAATAAATTGCATTGGCAAAGGCGCTTCCGACAACCGAAAGGATTGCTATATAGCCGAAGTTAAGAAACCAGTGAGGTGTTAAAAATATAGAATGTATATCTGTACCCAGAAGCAGAGCCAGTGCGAAGGGACTCACAATAAAGAAGGAAAGAGAGGTAATCTCCAGGCCATTCAATCCTTCCACTTTGCTGACCTCATTATTGCTGAATCCGTTCATAAGTGTGGCAAGCACCACAAAAAGACCATAATAATTAAAAGTCAATGAGCCGCTATAAAGCAGACCTGCTGCTCCTGCAAACCCAAGAAACACTCCGGCGATCTGCGACCTTACAGCTTTTCTTTTATAGAATACAATGCCTATTACCAGAGTAAATACAGAACTTAGTGAGTTCAGCATACCGGTAAGAGAACTGTCTATTTTTGTCTCGGCAAGGGGATAAAGGAANNAAATGAAATAAGTATTCTGAGGGAAGCCAGCTGATAAGCTGAAAAGGATCGCAGCCCTTTTTTCATCAGGATATAACTGGTGCCCCATATCAGGGATAAAAGAGCAACAGCCAGCCAATGCCATATTTTACTGTTTTTATTCATAACAAGGAAGCTGCAAAAGTAATAAAAGAAACATAATGATTCTGACCGGCAGAATTTGATCAAAAAGTCTTGTAAGGACAACACTCTATAATCCTTTATAATTATACTTATTATGCCAGGCTTTTAATATATTTGGAGACTCTATGATAAATAACCAACAGACAATATAAACTTTAACAAACATTGAACGAACTCACACAATTATGAAACGTTTGAATCTTGTTATTATGTTCCTGCTTTTGATCGAGGCTGCCAATGCCCAAAAGATTATGGGTTTTTCGGATATCAATGCAGCAAATCAAAGTAGCTGGGAAAAACAGTTTGACGCACAACTTAATATAAAAAACGTGGACACCTGGATGCAGTTTCTTACCTCCCATCCGCATCATGTGGGCAGCCAGAAGGACAAAGCTAATGCAGAATACATATCGAGCTTATTTACCCAATGGGGCTATCAAACCGAGATTGCATCTTACTACGTCCTGTTTCCGACACCTAAGACAAGATCGCTGGAACTCATAGGCAACAAACCTTTTAAAGCAAAACTGGAAGAACCAACTTTGAATGAAGATAAAACTTCCGGGCAAAAAACTGAACAGCTACCTACTTATAATGCCTATTCAGCCGATGGTGATGTAACTGCTGAATTGGTTTTTGTTAATCGTGGTATTCCTTCAGATTATGAAGAACTGGAAAGAATGGGAATAGATGTCAGGGGCAAAATAGTGATAGCCAGATATGGCGGATCCTGGAGAGGGATTAAACCGAAAGTAGCATATGAACATGGTGCTATTGGCTGCATTATTTATTCCGACCCTGAAGATGATGGATATGCACAGGGAGATGTGTATCCTGAAGGAGCTTTTCGTCCCAAGGGTGGAGTTCAGAGGGGTTCAGTGATGGATATGCCTGTTTATCCGGGAGATCCTCTTACCCCGGGAGTGGCAGCTACTAAAGATGCAAAACGTCTGAACAGAAGTGACGCGGTTACTATCATGAAAATTCCTGTTATTCCGATCTCCTGGGAGGATGCATTACCGTTATTGCAATCACTGGGCGGTCAAGTTGTGCCGGCATCATGGAGAGGTGCATTACCGATCACATATCATGTTGGTCCAGGTAAAGACAAAGTGCATCTGAAACTGCAATTTAACTGGGATATTGTACAATTGTATAATGTGATAGCTAAATTGCCCGGCAGTGAATTGCCTGATGAATGGATTATCCGTGGGAACCACCATGATGCATGGGTAAACGGAGCTGCTGATCCTATCAGTGGGACAGTTTCAGAAATGGAAGAGGCAAGAGCCATTGGCGAACTGGTAAAAAAGGGATTTAAGCTAAAACGTACACTGGTTTACTGTGCCTGGGATGGCGAAGAGCCAAGCCTCCTGGGGTCAACAGAATGGACAGAAGATCATCAGGCTGAGTTAAGAGAAAAAGCAGTTTTTTATTTAAATACGGATGCTAACTCACGTGGTTTTATTAATGCCTCGGGGTCACATTCATTAGAGCCATTTTTTAATGAAATCGCCAATGATGTTATTGATCCGCAAACCGGTGTAAGTATAAAAGAAAGAAAATATGCTCTCACCATTGTAACTGCTGATAAATCAACCAGTGCTAAATTGATCGGGAATAAAAATATTAAACTGGGTGCTTTGGGTGCAGGCTCAGANNTACCATTCTATTTATGATTCATATGATCATTTTGTGAAATTTACAGATCCCGGATTTCAATATGAAGTCGCTCTGGCAAAAACCTGCGGCAGGGCTATGATGAGAATGGCCAATGCTGATGTTTTACCATTTGACATCAATAGTTTCTATAAAACAGTTGCCGGCTATGTTGGGGAATTAAAAGTACTGCTTGATAATACTAGAACAGCAACAGAACTGGAAAATAATATGATCCGGGATAAATTATATGATCTTGCAACAGATCCAAAAAATAATTTTCAGTCACCAAAAATGAAGGATGTTGTACCTTATCTTAATTTCAGCGACCTGGAAAATGCAGTGATACAGCTTAAAGAAGCTGCTGAAGAATTTCAGAGACAATATAACAGAGCTATCCAATTGCCTATTGACAAACGAAATGAGCTTAATGAAATTTTATATAAAGTAGAAAGAAGTTTAATCAACGATAATGGATTGCCAAGGAGACCATGGTATAAACACCAGATCTATGNNTGGAAAGAGGCCCAGGAAAATATTGTAATAGTTTCAAAAACTCTGGAAGCTTATACTTTACAGGTGCAGCATGCGATTAATCTTTTTTAATAACGAGTCTGTCGCCGGAATCATCCATCTCCATAAAAACCGGCTTGCGATGCGGTCTGTCATCTTTGGGATCAACATAGTGCATACTGAGCATCAGCTTACCATCAAATGTGTGGAATAGCATTCCGTGCCCCCCATTGTCCAGGAACAACAGTTCTTTATCCTGAATCCATGGACCTTTGAGCTTACCCGAATTCGAATAGGCTGCCATCAGAACATAGTTACGGCCTTTCCAGCTTGACCAGATCATACCTAGCTTTCCTTTTTGCGTTTTGAAAAGGAAACAGCCGTCGGTGACATAAGATGTCCGTGGATCAGGCTGAGATTCAGTAATAAAGGGTGCCTCAAAGCCGGTGAAAAGGGTGAACGGTGCCTTGTCAGGAACGCCCAGGTCTTTCGGCAGGCGAACCGCCTCTATGGTCCCGTTCATGATCTGTGTCCATTCATGACAAAAAACCAGGTATGGTACCCCGTCTTCAACCCAGAATGTACCATCGAGACAAGGCCAATCGTGTGGAGTATGAGGATTATTGTGTGTAAAATCCCTGAACGGGCCCCTCGGTGATTCAGCAACATAGATTTGTGTTGCCCTGTGAGGATAGTTGTTGCCCAGAATATTTTTTCCTATTGGTTTTCCGTCGTCAGATGTCGTAAACAGATAGTATTTCCCTTTATATTTATGAACCTCTGCTGCCCAGCAGGGCGCATTCGGACCAGCCCAATGATCAGCCGGGAACTGAAAAACTATAAATCGGTCAGTCCAGTTTTTCAGATCTTTGCTGGCACGACACATGACAGTTCCGTTGCCGCCTGAACCATACATATAATATGTACTATCACTCTTGTCAGCAAAGATGAAAGGGTCACTAAGTGAAATGTTATTAAGAGGAACCTTGTATTCATCTGTAACGCTTTGTGCCCAACTATGAATTGTCAGGATGAAAAACATTAGAGGAAGTAGTAAAAGATTTTGTTTCACTGGTTAAATTTATTATGTTACGTTTTATCCAATGTAGTTCCAGCGGAAGTCCGATTTTTCATTACTAAAAAACATGACTCAGATTCACTTGATCAGATCGTAACTAAACATGACAAGTTTGATTACATCTTCGCTGTTTTCAAATTTGAAACGCGGATGTCCTTTAATAAATTTCTTAATCTCCCCTTCTTTGCCTGGAAATATCTTTAGAAACTGCCGTTCATTTGTGAAACTAAACTTGTTGTTATTAAAACTTA
>PMEC01000128.1:319-5851 GCA_003155705.1 Bacteroidales bacterium | reverse complement strand
TCTACATTCTGCTGGTTAAGAAGGTCATAAACCTGATTTTTCTGAAGAAAAACCATTTTCTCCGTAATAACATTGTAGTTCATCATTAATGTGAGATCTTTACCTGCATCCATCTTTACAATACTTTTTGAAAATGCAGGCAAAAGGAATTGAGGAAGATTATCCAACTGTTCAGACTGAGCCATGAGTTGTAAAGCAATAGACATCAGTGTGATACTCAGAATCACCTTAATTCTGATATTATCTGATTTAATTTGTTTCATTTTATGTTAAATTTTGAAAGTGATTATTTTGTAAGTTATAATATTTATTTAAAATGATGTCTCATTTATTTCTTTTTAACAGGAAAATAAATACCGCAATAGACACCAAGATTATAACCTGAAATATGATCGACATAACCCATGTTCCACTCTGCATAAGGAGCAAGGATGAACCTCCCGAAATATTTATTGATTTGTAACCCCAGAGCGGAACTCAGTTGTTCACCTTTGACATTAGGATCAGAATAACTGCCATGTTCGTAAGCATATTTATACCGTAACAAGCTTACATAAGGTGAAATATCCAGATCGGCTTTCACTGGAATATGATAAGAAAAATGTTCAAACGAAAGGGCAATTGCAGCTACATAAAAAAGAAATTCAGCGAACGAATCGCTGTTGATATCAGAACCGGTTCCTAAAGTTAAAAACATCAATGGTATTCCGATTATCCCCGGGCCGGTATGAAAATAATCCCGTCCAAAAACCAGATCTGCATCGACACTAAATCTATTATCTAAAAACATTTGAAACTTAAGTCCTCCGGCTATCTGCACGCCATTCGGGGTATTACAAAGAAAGTTCAGTGGAGATGCGGACAGAATTATATCACCAGTCTGATGTTGATTCAGAGTAACTTCAGGTTTATAATACTCAAATTGTGAGAAACCTGTAAAGCAAGAATATGCAATAAAGAAAAATATTACTGACAATTTCCTTCTCATCATATTTCTATTATGCATTAGGCTTCGTCAAGTAAAAAAAGTCTTTAAGAAATAGCCAAACAATTAATTCATTCATAAAAATAATAAAATTCCGGTACTGAAACAAAGAATCTCATCTTTCCTAATCTAAGTTATTGACTTGTATATAATTAATTCTTAACTTTCGGGATGGTTATCCAAAACAATAAAAAACCAATAATTAAAGCTATGAAAACATTAAAATGGATTGGATGGGTTTCATTAGCCATCGCAGCTTTGATAATCCTGATTGCAGGGATTTCTTTGATCACTGAAAAACCAATATTTGGAATTAAGCACGCTGTAAATTGCTTTCATGCTGCCAGTACATTTATTCTTTTTACGATTGCACTGTTTATTTTCGTTTACAAGTGTAATTGTAATAAGGAATAGTGAAGTTTATTATTTGATTGGATTATTGCATTGCTGCCTTTTTCACCTATTTTTGAAATCCGTATTATTCGTTTTGGAATATCTTTATAAGATTTCAGTATGTAATTGGATTTTAATTTACAGGTGAAGGATGGATGCAGAAATTACTATTATTGGAGCTGGTGTAGTAGGGCTGGCCATCGCTGAAAATGTATCTGAAGATTATTCAGATATTTTCCTGATCGAAAAACATACAACATTCGGGCAGGAGACAAGCAGCCGGAGCAGTGAAGTAATTCATGCCGGAATTTATTATCCGAAAGGCAGCCTTAAAGCAAAACTTTGTGTTGAAGGAAAATGGCTTCTTTATGATTATTGTAAAAAGTACGATATTCCATTCAATAATTGTGGAAAATTGATTGTCGCGACCTCTTCTGATGAAATAGCAATTATTGAAGGCATAAAACAAACAGCTTCCAATAATGGAGTTAATCTGGAAGTATTGGAAAAAGCAGAAATCCAGGAAATTGAGCCCAATATTTTTGCTTTAAAAGCCTTATTCTCTCCTTCAACAGGCATTGTTGATTCTCACTCCCTGATGAAACAATATGAGACTAACTCACTTAATAACGGGGGACAGATTGTTTATGGAAGTGAAGTTACAGGAATAAATAGGATAGATAATGGTTATGAGGTCACACTGTTCGATTCNNCTGACTTCAGATAAAATCTCTGAATTGGCCGGAATAAAAGATGACTCACTTAAAATCCGCTTCTGTAAAGGAGAATATTTCAGACTGAATCCTCCAAAAAACAAGCTGATAAAGAGATTAATTTACCCAGTCCCTTTACATAATCTTGAAGGTATAGGAATTCATGTCACTATTGATATGGGTGGCGGTGTAAAACTCGGACCTGACGTAACATGGCTTGAATCAAATATTTACGACTATAAGGTTGATCCATCAAAACAGGAGGCGTTTTTCAGATCTGCTCAAAAATTTTTACCATTCCTTGCAAAAGATGACATTGTTCCTGAAATGGCAGGCATCAGACCGAAAATTCAGAGACCAGGTGAGCCGGTAAGAGATTTTTATATTAAGGAAGAATCTGACAGAGGTTATCCCGGATTCATTAATCTGATCGGGATGGAATCTCCCGGGCTGACGTCTTCCATTGCGATTGCAAAATATGTAAGAAATCTGATAAGCTAATTGGGAATCTCAGGATAGCTTCCTCTTTAGAAGACTAGTGTCAAGTTAAACTTAATATGTCGCAATTAGATAATTTCGGATTTGGCTTCGCCGAGCTCTCCGCCCGTTGGCGGATCGGTTCGGATTGTTGATTTCGGATTATTTAGGATTTAAGTTTTGCTTGCATCTTCTGGCTTTTAATCCGCAATCGCATCCCGATAGATATCGGGACCGCATTCCGAAATTAAGTATGTTATTTTCTTTCAAAAATTCTTAAATATAATTTGTCAGAATACAATTAACATAACACTAGTAGTCGGTTACTTAGCTTTTACCGTTCAGAAGGCTCTGAAGTCCGATAAGCTCATCCCTGAATCGTGCAGCCTCTATAAAATCAAGTTCAGATGCGGCCTTTTCCATTGCTTTTCTCGTTTTTTCTATAGCTTTTTCAAGAGCCTCTCTGTTCATATATTTAATTACAGGATCAGCTGCAATATCAATTTTCTCTGGTTCAATATAAGCCTTAAAGTTAATTCCCTTTTTACTTAATCCTTTAAAAATTGATCCGCTCTTTTTGAAGATCTGGGTCGGTGTGATCCCCATTTCAGTGTTATACTTAAGCTGCTTCTCCCTACGTCTGTTTGTCTCATTTATAGTCTGCTGCATACTTCCGGTGATATTATCGGCATACATTATCACCTTTCCATTAAGGTTACGAGCAGCCCTGCCGGCAGTTTGTGTAAGTGACCGTGATGATCTCAGAAAACCCTCTTTATCAGCGTCCAGGATTGCAACGAGCGACACTTCCGGCAGATCGAGCCCTTCACGCAGAAGGTTTACACCAATCAGAACATCAAAAGCTCCCTCCCTGAGTCCTTCCATAATTTCTACCCTTTCAAGAGTGTCTATATCAGAATGGATATATCTGCATTTGATATCAAATCTCGAAAGGTAGGTTGTCAGCTCTTCTGCCATTCTTTTAGTGAGTGTCGTAACAAGAGTTCTTTCTCCCGCAGCGGTTCTTCGTCTTATTTCCGCCATCAGGTCATCAACCTGGTTAAGACTGGGTCTTATTTCAATCGGTGGGTCAAGCAATCCTGTCGGTCTGATCACCTGGTCGACAAACACTCCTTCGCTCTTTTCGAGTTCATAATCTGCCGGAGTGGCGCTCATAAAAATAGTCTGCCCGGTAAGGGATTCAAATTCTTCAAGCCTCATTGGCCTGTTGTCGAGAGCTGCCGGAAGTCTGAATCCATATTCAACAAGAGTTTGTTTTCGAGAATGATCACCTCCGAACATTGCTCTTATCTGGGGCAGACTTGCATGACTTTCATCTATAACAGTAATAAAATTATCGGGGAAATAATCGAGAAGACAGAATGGCCTTGTTCCGGCTTTCCGACCGTCAAAATATCTTGAATAATTCTCAATCCCGCTGCAATATCCAAGTTCCTTAATCATTTCAAGGTCATATAACACTCTTTGTTCCAATCTTTTTGCCTCTTCTTTTTTGCCGATATCAGTAAAATATGTAACCTGCCTCACCAGGTCATCCTGAATCGAACTTATTGCCTGGTTGATTCTCTCCCTGGTTGTTACGAATATATTGGCAGGGTAGACAATATATTCATTCATATCATCAAGCTTGTGGCCATCTAACGGATCAAATGAATGTATCTCTTCGACCATATCACCAAGAAAAACGATACGTATAGCAATGTCAGCATAGGCAGGAAAAACATCAACAGTGTCTCCTCTTACCCTGAATGTGCCACGCTTAAACTCAAGCTCATTTCTTGAATAAAGGCTGTCCACCAGTTTCCTGAGAAAATGATTGCGGGTAATCTTCTGATCTTTAATGACATGAACAGTGTTTGAATGAAAATCCTCCGGATTTCCGATGCCGTAAAGACAAGAAACCGAAGATACCACAATAACATCATGTCGTCCTGAAAGTAGTGATGAAGTGGAGCTCAGACGAAGTTTCTCAATCTCTTCATTTATAGATAGGTCCTTTTCAATATAAGTATCTGTTACGGGCAGGTATGCTTCAGGCTGATAATAATCGTAATATGAAACGAAGTATTCAACCGCATTTTCAGGAAAAAACTGTTTAAACTCGCCATATAACTGAGCAGCAAGGGTTTTGTTATGACTGAGCACCAGAACAGGTCTTTGAACCTTTTCAATGACTTTGGCAATTGTAAAAGTCTTACCTGAGCCTGTCACACCAAGCAATGTCTGATATGGAACACCATTATTCAAGCCCTCCACAAGCTGTTTAATAGCGTCGGGCTGATCGCCTGTTGGCTGAAAATCAGAAACGAGTCTGAAATCCATCTCTATTTTTCGTCTTTTTTGAGGATGACATAAACCGGAAGGTGGCTGCTGACTCCTCCAAGATACTGATTACCATTATAAGTACGGTTGGGCGTAGTGAGTTTTGTCTGAGGATCGGTTATGAGCACCTCTTCTCCTTTATAGACCTTTCCGTCATCAAAAGTCAGATAATATCCTGTGCTTTTATTGAACACGGCAGGGGAAACAATTATCTGGTCGAACATCACCCATCCTGAACCGGACATTGCCGTTCCCTCGTTTCCAATATTATGAGGATCATACATCAGGTTGTAAAGGTCGCGGTAGTTCAGGTTTTTTCTTTTATTTGCAGCATTGAGGATCTGCATCACACTTTTATTTGTCGGTTCATCATTAAAATCNNAGTATTTTGTCTACCTCTTTCCTGAGTGCCACGGCTGCAGATATTCGTTTTATTTCAGTATCCTGTTCATTGGGCTGCCTTAAAGGCCACTGAGTGACGAAAATGTGATAAATATTGTCATCCTTTATTTTGCATTTAATATAGAGAATATTTCTTGTAACGTCCTTTATGTCAAATCCAAATTCAACAGGAATAGATTTTGAATCGACAATTCCAATTTCATCTTTTTTATAAAGGAG
>PMEC01000128.1:0-306 GCA_003155705.1 Bacteroidales bacterium | reverse complement strand
TCATTTTCATTAATTACTGAAAGAACTTTTGCGACATCGGCTATTTTCTTTTTGTATCGCTCCTCAGTCCATTGTCTCTTACCTTCAGGAAGAAAGTCATCGTCAAATATTCCTGGATCGTTGACAGCATCGAATAGCTTACCGACATTATAAAAAACAACTGTATGGCTGTTTTTTGCTGAAGGGAGTACCTGCTGGGCAGGGCAATAACTTGTAATAAAAGGGAAGAGAATTAGCAGAATAGATATTTTTTTCATTTCTTTATTTTTACAAGAATCAAATTTAACTTTTCTTTTCTAAATTGAA
>PMEC01000169.1:142-5345 GCA_003155705.1 Bacteroidales bacterium | reverse complement strand
AATCCAAAGATAAATCCCAAAGCTATCGGTTTAATGGGGCATAGTGAGGGTGGATTAATCGCTCCTATTGTCGCTTCTTCGAATCCCAAAATTGCATTTATTGTTTCATTGGCCGGGCCCGGGGTTACCGGACAACAGGTTATTATCAGGCAGTCGCAGGATATAGGCAGACTTTCAGGAGTAAATGAAGATCAGATTAAAAAATCCATTGAGACAAATAAAAAACTATATGCAGTTCTGAGAAAAGAAAAAGATAATACGAAGGCTGAAGTAAAAATTCTTGCACTTTACAAAGAGATCCTTGAAAAGGAAAAGGCCTCAAAAGAAGATTCGGAAAAGGGTGTCAATCAATTAAAGGCTACTTTTGGTGCTTCTAAATATACATGGTTAAGATATTTTATGTTTACCGATCCATCGGTGTACTGGAAGAAAGTAAAATGCCCGGTCCTTGCCCTGAATGGTGAGAAAGACTTGCAGGTAGCTGCCGGGGAGAACCTTCCTGCTATAGAGAAGGCCTTAAAATCATCGGGTAATAATTCTGTAAAAACTATACAGCTTCCCGGACTTAACCATTTGTTTCAACATTGTGATAAGGGATTGCCTTCTGAATATGGTAATATTGAAGAGACTTTTTCACCCGAGGCTCTTAAGATAATTTCTGACTGGATCCTGGGTCTAAAGATATCCCGCTGATTTTCTTCAGGATAGATTTTCCTCTGGATATAATACCAGCTGAACCATCCTCCATCAGAATACGAATGGAGGAAGAAAGTTCATTTCCAAGTTCCGGATAGATGACAGATAAATTATAAAGTATTTCCATCGAATAGGCCTTGATTGCTATAGCAGAAAATCCCGATTTCAACATTGCAAAACAGTGATCCGCAAGGATCCCGTGGAGATGACTGTTTAATTTTGCTGTTTCGCTTAATGAGATGATCCGGAGAAATGAACGCTGAACACTCTCGTTATCAAACAAAGGCAGAGACTCCACAACTGCAGGCAGATGTGGATAGATAAGTTCCGGAAATTTATCACAGGCTTTACTTAGTGTCCATGAAGCCCTGAAGGCAAGTTTCCGGTCTTTAGAGTATGAATATTCGAGAAGTTTATTGAAAACGACTGGGTTTTCAATTGCTGAGGCCGCGACCCAGTCAGCTTCCTGCATGCTCATCATATTATTTATCATTCCCCGGAGATCAGCATCATCCGGAGATGATTGCTGTTCTTGTAAAATTTGTACCTCCTTAAGGGCAGAACTTTTTTCCAGACCTGTTTGATATTGTTCAGCCACATATACATCTGCTTCAGAAAAATCTACATTGGCCAGATCTTCTGCAGAAATCCACTTAAAAGCAACATGTTCTGACAACAAAGGCAGTTCATCGAGTGTATCACATATAAAAGGGATCAGCCGAATCTGTTTATGACCGTAATTATATTCGACTGGATTAAGACATGCGCAGATAACTATATCCATCGACAATTCCTCACAAATCTCCCTGATTATACACTCTTCATCGTTCTCACCACTGATTTTCTTGCCACCCGGGAATTCCCATTTGAACGGATGATCAGTTTTCTCACCTCGCTGGACAATAAGCACC
Organism: Bacteroidales bacterium; assembly: GCA_003155705.1. Taxonomy (GTDB): domain Bacteria; phylum Bacteroidota; class Bacteroidia; order Bacteroidales; family VadinHA17; genus LD21. The sequence continues at coordinate 3,738 of PMEC01000169.1, read as the reverse complement.
TCGTTGTCCTCATTCCTGATAATAGCACAGGTTACATCTATCATTAATGGAATATTAATTTGATTAATTGAATCATAAATATTCATTATTTGATTTTNNTTCTTCGTTTACCCCTCACCCTAAAGGGAGCGAAGAACCGAGCCCCGCTTTGTGGGGCGAGCTCGGCGTAGCCAAAATCAATTACCGCCGTCAGGAATTAATATACTATATCCTCAAAAAGAGGAATTACATTAAGAAATTCCCAGCTATTGTCTTCATGATTGACCTTGCATATATAATGGTCCAAACCATTTGTTACTATTATAAATGGAACTTTTAATTCCATATTGTAGCATACAATCTGGTCAAAAACCTTATCATCTATAGTAATATCAGGAGATTTACATTCCACCAGCATTACCGGTTGGCCTCTNNCTCAACTCCTATCAGGCCGGCAGGATATTTTCCCTGCTGTATGAGATACTGAATGAAATTCTGCCGAACCCATTCCTCAGGTGTCAGTTTTACATACTTTTTCCTCAGGGGATCAAATATCATTTCTGACTTGTCTTCACCCTTTATTTTGAATGAATATTGAGGCAGATTTAACTCTTTCAACTTAGTTTCGTACTTTTGCGAACCGGATGAACTGAAAAATTCAGATCTCTGCAAAGATATTGAGATAATTTAAACACAGAATGCAAGATGAAGACCAAAGAAGAAATTGTTAATAACTGGCTNNCTTGAAAGTTTCGGAAAGTATTTTCTCCTTACAAACTATTCATTATATGTTGAACTATTTGCCAGATGGAATAATGTTCCTGTTGAAGGAAAAGATAAGAATATGCCCAGCGCTTCCGCTGACGGTATTACAATTATCAACTTTGGAATGGGCAGTCCGAACGCGGCAACAATAATGGATTTACTCAGCGCTGCAGATCCACATGCTGTTCTCTTCCTTGGGAAATGCGGCGGATTGAAGAAAAAAAATAAGCTTGGTGATCTTATACTTCCAATTGCTGCCATCAGAAGTGACGGAACATCAAATGATTATCTTCCTCAGGAAGTACCTGCTCTTCCGGCGTTTAAACTCCAGATCGCTGTTTCGACTGCTATTTCGAGTTTTAAAAAGGAGTACTGGACGGGCACAGTTTACACAACAAACAGGCGGGTTTGGGAATATGATGCCAGGTTTAAAAAGTACCTTGTGAAGACACGGGCNNGGAGCTCTTCTTCTTGTATCAGATCAGCCTATGATATCCACTGGGATAAAAACTGAGGCAACCGACCTGAAGGTCACGAACGAATATGTTGAAATGCACCTTAAAATAGGAATTGAAGCCATGAGCGAGATAAAAAAACAGGGGAAGTCTGTAAAACATCTCAGGTTCTGATTATGGCTGTTACATTTGAGGAAATAATGTCGGATCTGAAAAACAGGATATATAAACCTGTTTATTTTCTCGCCGGAGAAGAGCCGTACTATATTGATATTATTACAAACTATATAGAGGAAAAAGTACTTCCGGAAGATGAAAAAGCCTTTAATCAGATGGTATTGTACGGAGAAGATACTACAATTCAATCTGTTATAGAAACATCGCGCCGGTTCCCGATGATGTCAAACCATCAGGTAATAATTGTCAAAGAGGCTCAGACACTTAAGAAGATTGATGATCTGATCTACTATCTCGAAAAACCGCTTCTGTCAACCATCCTGGTCTTTAACTACAAATACAAAGTACTTGATAAGAGGACAAAACTCTACAAACTGGTAGAGAGTAGTACTGTCTACTTTGAATCGAATAAACTCAGGGATTACCAGGTGCCGCCATGGATTGAGCGTTATCTTATGTTGAAGGGAATAAAGACGGAGCCTAATGCAAGCGCCATGCTGACAGAATATCTGGGGACGGATCTTCATAAAATTGTCAATGAGCTTGATAAGCTTCTCATTAACCTGCCAGCAGGAAGACCGGTCATTTCAACTGAGCTTATTGAAAAAAACATCGGGATAAGCAAGGACTACAATAATTTTGAATTACAGAAAGCCCTTGGGGAGAAGAATATCCTGAAAGCGAATATGATAATACAATATTTCTCTCAGAACCCCAGGGATAATCCTGTTAATCTGACTATTGCATCATTATTCAGTTATTTCACAAAAGTTCTCACATATCACTATCTTACAGATAAGTCAAAAAACAATGTAGCTTCGGTGCTGAAGATTAATCCGTTTTTTGTGAAAGATTACGAAACTGCGGCATCTAAATACAATTCAAAAAAGAGTGTGGAGATAATCAGTTTGCTGCGAATTTATGACATGAAATCAAAGGGATTTGGGGACCTGAGCAGTTCCCCTGGAGATCTTCTCAAAGAACTTATTTACAAAATACTTCATAATTGAATAATGAATAAAGCAGTTTTTCTCGACCGGGACGGTGTTATTAACAGGAAAGGTTCCGGTTATTATGTTTTCAGGGAAGAGGAATTTTTTCTTAACAAAGGGGTTTCCGATGCACTGAAATATTTCATTTCAAAAGGTTACCTCTTAATAATCATAACAAATCAAGGTGGAATTGCAAAGGGAATTTATACAACCACACATCTTGAAAAGCTGCATAACTACATGATTCAGAAATTAAAAGCATTTGATATTGTTCTTACTGATATCTATTATTGTCCTCATCATCCCGATGTGTCCCAATGTCTGTGCCGAAAACCGGGTACGCTTCTTTTCGAACAGGCAATTGCAAAATACAAGATCGACCCGAAAGGGTCATTCATGATCGGGGATAGCCAGATAGATATACAGGCTGCCGATAAAATGAAGATAAAAGGTATACTGCTCCCGACTAACGGGAATATGATGGACATAATAGAGGCGGGGAAAATCTGAGGACAGGTATACCGGAGCTATGTCGGACTTATAATCATACAACTATTTTCATTTCGGATTTCGGATTTCGGATTTCGGATTGTTCAAAAGGTTTGCCAGACTTTGTAACTTTAATGATGCTTAATCAGCAATCACACATCCGCAATCCGCAATAATTATACAGATTATATATTATTCTTAGAGTTTAAACTATGAAGAACTAATATTAAATTGTCGCAACATTAATTTAAATCGGGAGATTCGGGAAAATCGGCCCACAGGCGATATTTATTCTTGAGGCCGCGAAGTACCATTTTCCATGTGTCATTACCCCGATTACCCATCACAACATCTGATCTGATTTTTGCAATAACCCAGGAATTCTCTTTCAATTCCTTGTCAAGCTGTCCCTTAGACCAGCCTGAATAACCAAGGAAGAACCTTATCCTCGACCTCTCTAATTTCTTAAATGCAATAAGATTTTTAATTGTTTCTATGTCGCCACCCCAGAAAATATTTCCATCCACACTTACGCTTTTTGGTATTAACTCACCTGCAGTATGCAGATAATGAAGAGTATCGGGAGCTACCGGTCCTCCCATGTTTAAAAACTCATCACATGTGTCGAAACCTGAAATGGCATCCTTAACTTTTATATCAAGTTTTTTATTCAGGATAAAACCAACTGAGCCCTCGGGAGTATGGTCTGTAAGATAAACTATACTCCTGTTAAAGAAAG
>PMEC01000169.1:0-128 GCA_003155705.1 Bacteroidales bacterium | reverse complement strand
ATTGGTATCTGGTTAACGATGTTTTTTACATTCTAGTAAAATTAAATTGAATCCGAATAACTAATTTCCATGAGTTCGGAGTGCCTGGAATTTGGAGTACTTAGAGTTGGAAAGTATTTCACATTAAT
>PMEC01000155.1 GCA_003155705.1 Bacteroidales bacterium | reverse complement strand
GCGAGGAATCTCCCTCTTCCATATACAGTACTCTTGGTTCTTGATTCAGGATATCATGCGAGGAATCTCCATTTCACAGCTACAGTACCATTTGTTTTTGATTCAGAATAGCAAGCGAGGAATCTCCATTTCACACATATAGTACTATTGGTATTTGATTCAGAATAGTAAGTGAGGAATCCCTATCATTCATTACTGAAACATTTCATACATGCCATACCAAGATCCCACACAAAACTAAAATCACAATTTTATAATAATTCATGAGTAAATGTGCTTCTTGTAAAATGTAATAATTAGTTGCGAGGAACGAAGTGACGAAGCAATCTCATAAAAATATTTCTAACACTATTTCCCTGAAATTTTCTTTATTATAATCCCAAATTCATTCTCAAAATTCGGTGTAAAAATTCCTTTCCCGATATTATTCCGGATCTCATCTATTGTCCAGAATTTTCCTTCTTCTATTTCATTCCGGTCAATAACTGGCTTATAATCAGATACAGTAACAAATGAAAAAACAAGCTCTCTTTCTCTTGGCGATTCCCAGACATATTTGTTTATGAACTGAGGCTGGAAATGCTTTAAAGATATCTCCTCCCGGACCTCCCTTAACAGAGCCTCTTCAATTGTTTCTTCCGGTGCAATATGACCTCCCACCGAGGTATCCCATTTACCGGGCTGAATATCTTTTTCTTTAGATCTTTTCTGTAAAAAAAGCTTCCCCTCTTTGTCGAATAGATGAAGGTGAACAACAGGATGAAGAAGCATACTTTTTCCGTCATGGCAGACACTTCTTGGCGCTTTTCCAATTAGTTTTCCCTCTTCATTGACTACAGGGAACCACTCTTCATTTTTTAAGCGCCTGATTTTTATTCTGTTAATGATCCATAATACAGCAAAATAAACAAAAAAGAAGATGTAGTATAGCCCTCCGCTGATAAATACCCAGGCCTCTTTTGACATATACCTGGCAGAATAGAGGACCAGGATTATATGAATTACTGTTATCCAGAACATTGCAATCATATTCATCCGCATTGCTTTTTCCTGGTCAGTGTTGAGCTGCATATCTCCCATATATCGCTGCGACATTGCCATTATCAGATTTCGCGGACCCCAGAGGGAGAGGGCAATGATTACCAGAAGAATGAATTCAATTAGGGCGGGTTTTATTTTGAAGAAAAGGTCATTTTCAAGAGCAATGGAAACGAGCCCCAGAACAATCAGGAGGCCGGTATCGAGAAGAATGAACTTGTCGATCTTTTTATCCCGTATGTAGTAAAACAGGAACTCTCCGATACCAAAACCAAGAGCGACATATAGACCAACTTGTGTTCCCCAGATCTCATCCGCCAGGATGAAGATGAACAATGGAAGCAGCCCGGGAAGAAGTTTTTTTAGAAGAGAGAGATTCATGGATTCACCATCTCTGTCCTCAACTTCGCAACATAATCCTTGATCCTGGTAAGGGTTTCAAGGGTAACTGTCGTTTCGCTTCCTGAAGCAATAAGTACCTGCCTGGATCTGTTTATTTCAAGGTCTCCCTTTTTAAAATAGATATCGAATGTATCAAAATATCTTTTCAGGAAAATCAACTTTTTTGTATAGAAAACCACCACGGGATCATCATAATAATTTTTCATGAAGCAGAGAAGAGAAGTAAGCGTATATTTCTGTTGTGCTATTTTTTGAACCACTTCAGTATCGGGTTTTTCCGCATTATATAAAAGTTGTGTCGTAAGAAATAGCGCTTCAACCCAACCCCCCATCAGCATAAGACCGGCAGTACTTTCCCTTCCTTCCTTCCTGAGATGATTTTCAATATCCGAGTATGATTTATTTACAAGAGCCATAATTGTATCCGGACTCGAAATATCACTCTCAATCTTTTTAATCGGATCCATCAGATATTTATCCGGAATTCCAAGCTTGCTGCTCATATCTTTGACAGTCAGTATATAATCTATCATCTGCTGGCTGTTGTTAAACATTTTGACATAACCAAAATCAACGCCATAGATCCCAAGATTAATGGAAGCCTTTGAATTGCTTGTATATAAATCGTCATTGGTTGTGGGGTTAAGTGCTGCTTTTTCATACGGGATCCCAAGCCTGTTGAAAATTGAAGTTATCTCAGTAGGAGTAAGGAGGCCATAAAATATCTCGTTTTTTATAATGGCATGATCTTTATTCTCTTTATCCGTTCTGAGTGTCGAAAATGTAGATTCTGTTTTCTTTTTCCGTGACACATCAGGCTTACATGAAAAACTTATTGCGGCAATCAGAACCAGAACAAAGATTATTATGGTGGCGCGTTTCATATTAACCTATATTATTTGAGCATAAAGTTATATGAATATATGCTAAGATATATAAAACCGGGGAATAATTACTCGTTTTAATCGTTTTTATGTATTCTCTTTTTATAAAATAATCCTGTCGCCAAGGTTTTTTGAAATTCTTCCCAGTGCCTTGTTTATTGTGTTATACTTTTTCTGAAGGGTTTCAATTTTCCCCTTTTCATCAGTTTTTAAAGCCGCTTCCATTTGTCGGAGTATCTTTTTTCTCTCAAGATTTAATTTGTCACTTTTGAACTTCAGAACAGTATCAGGGACTATTTCCTTCAGCAACATTACCTCTGTTTCAATATATGTCTGTTTGGTTTTCCAGATATCACTCAGTTCGTGAGAATCTGACAGGAGATCGGCTGAAACACTTGAAATTTCAGGATCCTGGTGTCTTACAAAATGTTTATCTCCGGGGAACAAACCCTGTTCGACATGAAAATTATAGTCGTTAAATATTTTTGCAAATATCTTATTTTCAAAAATAAGCTCATCAGAAACTATTTCATTCACGATATAATCCGCAATTGTGATCACTTTCTCTTTCCCGTCCTCCTGACTGATTATCCTCTCCAGCACTTCGCTGCCGTATTTCAGAAGAAGTCTGATTATTTCTCTTTCCGAATAATATGAACCGCTATCATGGCTGATTTGTTTAACTGTTGTTAATCTTGGAACCGGAAGATCTTCAGGGCCCGGATATTTATTCCTGTCCTGGAAAGATTTCTGCTGCCTGAGTTTGTTGACCTCATTATAAAGAACCGGTTCTGAAACCTCCATAAGAGTACTGCATTCTTTTATATATACCGTACGTGTTATAGTTTCAGGGATAACTGCAATTGATTTAACGATATCCCTGATGAGATCGGCTCTTCTCACAGGGTCGTTCTGAGCTTCGGAGAGCAATAGTTGCGTCTTAAATCTTATAAAATCAGTTTCATTCTGTCTGAGGTAGCGTGAAAATTCTTCATTACTGACTTTTTTTGAATAAGAATCGGGATCTTCCCCCGGGGGCAACAGGACGATCTTTACATTCAATCCCTCTTCAAGTACAATATCAATTCCTCTTATTGATGCCTTTATTCCGGCAGCATCACCGTCATACAAAATAGTAATATTCTGTGTGAACCGCTTGATGAGACGCACCTGTTCCTGGGTAAGCGAAGTACCGGATGAGGCTACAACATTTTCAATATCCGCTTCGTGCAGCGAAAGAACGTCAGTATATCCTTCAACCAGATAACACCTGTCGTGAAGGGTTATAGACTTCCTTGCCTGGTAAACCCCGTAGACAATTTTGCTTTTATGATATATCTCGGATTCCGGAGAATTTAAATANNAATGAATGTATTGGGAACATAACCCTTCCGCTGAACCTGTCGAATATTCTCTCTTCGTGTTGAATGGAGAGTCCTGTTTTTACAAGGAACTCCTGCTTGTAGCCATCTTCCACCGCTTTTTTTGAAAAGGCATCACGATTTTCAAAACTATAGCCGACATCAAA
>PMEC01000129.1 GCA_003155705.1 Bacteroidales bacterium | reverse complement strand
CGGAAGAAATCTGGTCAACACAAGCAGGGGTTGCATTGGAAGCAATTACTAAAGCCGGACTTGAGAGTACCAATATTGCGGCAATCGGAATAACCAATCAGCGGGAAACAACAGTAGTCTGGAACAGGAAAACCGGTAAACCGGTCTATAATGCTATTGTCTGGCAGGACAGGCGTACAGCTGATTATTGTGACAAGTTAAAAAATGATGGCGCTAGCAGGAAGATCCTTGAAAAAACAGGTTTGATCATCGATGCATACTTTTCTGCAACAAAGGTCAGGTGGATCCTTGATAACGTTAAGGGCGCCAGGAAACTGGCTGAGGATGGACAGCTGGCATTCGGCACGATTGACTCATGGCTGGTCTGGAATCTCACTAAAGGAAAATTGCACCTTACCGATGTGTCAAATGCCTCCCGTACGATGCTATTCAATATTCATTCTCTCTCCTGGGATAATGAATTACTTAAAATCTTTGATATACCTTCAAGTATGTTACCTGATGTCAGATCCTCAAGTGAGATTTATGGTGAGACATCAGGTCATTTTTCATCGGCTATACCAATTGCTGGAATTGCAGGTGACCAGCAGTCAGCTTTATTCGGACAGATGTGTATTGACCCTGGCATGGTCAAGAACACTTATGGCACTGGTTGTTTTATGATGATGAACATCGGGAATAAGCCGATAGAGTCAAAAAGCAGACTCCTTACAACCGTTGCCTGGAAAATCGGGGAAGAGACAATTTATGCTCTTGAAGGCAGTATTTTCATTGCAGGGGCAGTGGTTCAGTGGCTGCGCGATGGGCTTGGAATTATTAAAAAATCGGGGGATATTGAGAAACTNNAAAGTTAAAGATAGTGGAGGTGTCTATTTTGTTCCGGCATTTGCCGGTTTAGGCGCTCCGTACTGGAACCAGCATGCAAGAGGCACGATAGTCGGTATCACAAGAGGTACTACTTCTGCTCATATCGCCCGAGCTGCTCTTGACAGCATTGCCTACCAGACACTTGAAGTACTTAAAGCTATGCAGAAAGATTCTGGCATTGTAATCCGCGAATTAAGAGTAGATGGAGGTGCAACTGTTAATAATTCCCTCATGCAGTTTCAGTCGGATCTGCTACAGACCAGTGTTGTCCGTCCTAAAATAACTGAAACAACTGCTCTTGGTGCAGGTTACCTCGCTGGCCTTGCGGTGAAATACTGGGAAAGCATGCATGATATTAAAAGTCAATGGCAGGAAGACCGGACATTTCATCCACAGATATCCGCGTCAGAAGTCAACACGAGATTAAGAAACTGGAATCGTGCCATTAATGCTGCAAAAGCCTGGGCAGATGATAATTAATGAAATAATTATTTTATTAAAAATCAATATTGAATAAGGAAAACATGAAATTAAAAGGAGATTCTTCGCTTCACTTTGTTGCGCTCAGAATGACAGACACTTAAGGTTTTGAGGTAGGGGGTGGATGAAGGCGCAGCCTCCATCCACCCCCTACCGACTCTCTGACTCACTAATCAATTGTCATTCTGAGCGAAGCGAAGAATCCCATAATTTTTGTTGAAAAGTATTTATTAATAACCTATAATTTTAAAGCTTATGAATGCATTTTTCGCTGAATTTTTTGGCACCGCTATTATCATTGTTTTCGGAGGTGGCGTTGTCGCAAATGTTAACCTGAATAAGACCAAAGGAAACAATAGCGGTTGGATAGTTATTACTTTTGGATGGGCAGTGGGAGTGTTTACCGGGGTGCTTCTTGCCGCTCCGATAAGCGGTGCACATCTCAATCCTGCTGTTACTTTAGCGCTCGTACTGGCTGATAAATTCTCCGTGACTCTCATGCCGGTTTATATTTGCGCACAATTACTCGGTGCGATGTTTGGAGCTGCACTCGTATGGCTTGCTTATAAGAAGCATTTTGATGCTACTGATGATAAGGATGCCAAACTGGCAGTTTTTTGTACATCGCCAAATATCAGAAGTTATTGGTATAATGTTATTACAGAGGTTATTGGCACTTATGTCCTTTGTCTGGCAGTCCTATATATGGCAAAACCTGATGTCGGACTTGGAGCTTTGAATGCTCTACCTGTTGCAATTGTGGTGCTTGGGTTAGGGCTGTCTATTGGTGGTCCGACCGGGTATGCAATTAACCCTGCACGTGACCTGGGCCCAAGGATTATGCATTTCTTGCTGCCTATTCCGGGGAAACGGAACAGCGATTGGGGGTATTCATGGGTGCCGGTATTGGGACCACTATTGGGGGCCGTCGCTGCCGCTGTAATGTTTATCCTTTTTAAAGGCGCATAACGCGGTTATTGAAAGTAATGTTGAATATCAATATTATTGTTTGTATTCATGGCAGCCAACGGTTCTGATTGTTTCTGAAGATTTCGTTTAATGATTTTTCTGAACACGATAGCAGAAATTTTCCGGATTGGTGAAATACCTTTCTTCAGGTTTAGAAAATAATGTTCAATTGTCTCTCTCCTGAAGTCAAGTATNNGCAAATGAATTTTCCTTAAAATCAAGTTTGCCTAAACCGAAAATTTCAAAAGAACGGGATAAAAAATCCCTGTAATTAATTCTGCATTTTTCACCACCTGAAAGATTGTAGATTTTCTTATTTAATTCATCAGGATGGTCAAGTGCATTGACAAATGCTCTTCCGGTATCTCCGGGAGTTGCTATCTCCAAACGGGTATCAAGTGGCATATGAAACATAATTGCCGAAGGCTTATGGTTATTTATCCCCATAATAGCCGTAAGCCTGAAAATAGACCATTTAAGCCGGCTGTTGATAATCAGTTTTTCGGCTTCAATTTTTGTTCTGGCATATTCATCCCTGTCGCTGGGCTTGAGCAGATCAGTAGTTCTTATCAGGGGATTGGCATTTCTATCTCCATAGACAGATATCGAAGAAGAGTACAATAAGAATGCTTCCGGAGAGAGAGATTCAATACATTCGATCAGGTTTTTTGTTCCAACTACATTTACTGCATTGGCGAGGTCAGGGTATTGATCAGCAAAAGGAGGAATTAAAGCTGCCAGGTGAATTACCACATCTATATTTTTGCACGCTTCCCGGACATCCTCTTTGTCTGAGATATCCCCGTAAATTATCCTGATATTTTTCCTGAATTTTCTATAAAATGAATTTGAACCCGCAGATTTTTTGTCAAATACAGTAACTTCAACTTTACCAGTCAATTCGAACAGTTGTCTTAAAACTTCTTTTCCAACTGCTCCGGAGGCCCCGGTCAATAAAATCCTTTTCATTCAGTTTGATTATTATCCTCAGCAAACCGCAATTTCATTTTACTGACTTATGTTTTATGACTATCGGAAAATCAATTATAAAAATGTAATACTATTTGAAAATATAATATATGGCTCTTCCGAACTCTCACGAACTCACCCCCTTTGTCCCCCTCTCTACTTTATAAAGAGGGGGAAAGTAACTAACATACAGTGCATTACACCCCCCCTCTTTGTGAAACAGAGAGGGGGGATGGGGGGTGAGTTCATGTAGTTTAATATAATGAATTCATTTGTTTATGCATGATTCCTGATACTCATATTATGTTCTATTAAGTATACGCAATTTAACATTTAATTATTAACATTCTCATAGGCTTACGGACCTAAAGCAGACCAGCTTGCAAAGCTAAGAGACTAGGGAGTATGGGATTCAGTTATAAGCCATATGAACAGACTAATTTTGATGCGATAGGTAAAGATCAGCGAATGGCGGAGGATTTTTCTACTATTAAGTAACTGCATCCATCTAGGTTTTTATAAATTTGTACAACCTGGTTGAAAGATCCTGAATTAAACCATAATAAAAAAGGACATGAAAAAGAAAATAGCCGTTTTGGTATTAATGCTTGCTGCAGCCGTTTTTTTATTGGTATTTTTAAGCCTTGTCAACAAATCAGTCAAAATCAGGAAACTTGGAGTCACAACCGAAGGCTCCGTATTACAATCATTTAGCACTTCCACACATCACGGTTTACATAATGTCACTGTTTCTTTCAACACGCCTGATGGGAGACAAGTGACTGGTACAGCATCAACCCTCAGGAGTTTTTACTCAGGAGACAAAGTAAAGATCTGGTATGATCCTGCTTCTCCGCAGAAGATTGATTTTGGAGACACAATAGGATATAATATGAGAGGTGTGATAGTAGGCGGATTCCTTTTCATTTTCGGGCTTTTCTTTTTTATCAGGTTTTCTTTAAGCGATAGTGCAAACAATAGGCTGATCAGATCAGGACAGAAAATACAAGCGGAATTTGTTTCCGTCGACAGAGATGAAAGATTCAGAGCGGGTGACAAAAACCCATGGATAATAAAATGCAAATGGACCGATAACAGTAACAATCAGGAATATTTTTTTGTAAGCAAAGAGTACACAATAGATCCGGCCCCATACCTGAACGGAAGATATCATATAGACGTATTCATCGATCCGGCTGATCCGGGCAAATACTTCATGGATACTTCTTTTATGCCCAAAGGGAATAATACGATTGGTTAAGTCAGTTCTTTTCATTAGATTAGTTCAATCGAAAAATAGGGAAATCTTCATACGAATGAAAAAGAACCGGATCAATTTTGTTTATGCGTTTTGTATAGGTGTTCTTTTATCCTGCCATTCAGGCTTCCCCGGAGATTATAAAGGTACTCCCTATGCTGATATAAAATATCATGCCGGTCCTCAGATTATTCCGGGTAAGCTTCAATGTGAATATTATGACTTTGGTGGTGAAGGTATCGCTTATCACGATTCAGATTCAATCAACTCAGGCAGTGGCAGACTGAATCCGGCTGATGGTTCCTATCTGAATGAATTCCGTATCAATGAAGCAGTGGATGTTTCTTTTACCAAATTCCGGGATCCGCCTATCGATAACAATCCGTATAATCTTGTAGAACCCGAAAAAGATCAGCTTTATGTTGGTTGGACCTCGCCGGGAGAATGGGTAAAATACACCGTAAACGTAATTAAGGCAGGAAATTACCAACTGGGCATCATGTATACTTCAAATAAAAATGGAAAGATATCCATTTCAGTTAATGATAAAGATGCAACGGGCCCCATTTCAATCCCATCGACATTTGTTGAGTCAGACAGTGTTGCATGGCGGCAATGGCATCACTGGAACTATATCGATCGGATTGCATTCATTGATCTTAAACAGGGATTGCAAACAATCACCCTTCACACTGTTGAAATTGGTCAGATGAACTATGATTATATTAACTTTAAATGGGTAAAATGACTACTTGTTTATTAAAGCCTTCAGGATAGGTTCGACCCAGGATTCCTTATTAACGTTATATACAATAAAATCGCTGTCGAATTGCCAGTAAGCCCAGCTAAAACCAAGTTTTTCCGCGGTGCGGGCCACAAAGGCAGTATAACGTGCCCTTGAATCCATATCACCTTTATCATAAGAACCAAATTCACCCAGGAATATTGGCCTGTCGTTTTTCTTTGACCAGTCAGCTGCAACTTTAAGCTTTGACTCCACCTCAGCTTTTTCATCAGGGGTACCTGTCCAGGTTATGCCGCTCAGGTTTTTATATTCGCCGGCCCAGGCTGCTCCCTGATGTGTAAACCGCATGGGATGATAAAAGTGTACGGTAACAATTATGTTCCGGTCATTTTCAGGCAGATTCAGTGTAGTCAAACTTTCTATACCATTCCAGTTACCGGGTCCAATGATCAGGGTACGGTCAGGATTAGACTCCCTGATAATTTTCACCGCTTCTGCGAGAAACGTGTTCCACATTTCAACCGTGAGCTTTTTATTTGGCTCATTCAATACTTCAAATACTACTTTGTTGGATTTTCCCTTGTACCTTGATGCAACCTGTTTCCAGAATGAAAGGAACATCTCTTTCTTTGC
>PMEC01000132.1 GCA_003155705.1 Bacteroidales bacterium | reverse complement strand
ATGCAGGAAAGAACAAAGACAAAAAGAAGAATGATCAGGAGACTTATGCTTCAATAAAAGGTAAGGTTGTTGATAAAGAAACCCTTAATGCTCTTGTCTTCGCATCAGTAACATTGAAAGGATCGAATATTGCCACTGTTACCAATATTGATGGCGAATTCATTATTAAAATCCCTGAAAATGAGGCATCAAAAAGTCTTGAGATCTCATTTCTGGGGTACAAAAATAAAGTTATTCCATTAAGTGAAATGAAGAATAACGGGTATAAGAATATCATTACAATGGAGACTGCTCCGATTCCGATCAAGGAGATAATTGTTAAGCCATTGGATCCAAACCTGATAATGGAAAAAACTGTCGCACAAATCGATAAAAATTATCCTGATGTTCCCAATCTGATGACCTCTTTTTACCGTGAAACTATCCGTAAAAACAGGACTTATGTTTCTATTGGTGAAGCAGTCGTAGAGATATTTAAAGCTCCATATAATAATGATTTCCGGTCAGATGGAGCACGAATATATAAAGGAAGGAAAAGTACGGATGTTGAAAAAATCGATACAGTTCTCTTTAAACTTGAGGGGGGGCCGGTTACATCGCTTGAGCTTGATATTGCAAAGAATCCTGAAGAAATACTTACTAAAGATGCAATGAAGTATTATGATTATAGCCTGACCGGAGTTGTTGAGATNNCGAGTGCCGAGTTTGGATTTAATCTTTCAAATAAAGAAGCAGCAGCATCTTTGTTTATAAGGAAGAAACCTCTTGGTATGAATGTGACCCCCGAAGTAGCCACATACATGGTAAAGTATCGTGAGCAGGGAGGTAAATGGTATTTTGCATATTCCAGAGCCGAGGTAAAATTCAGGGTCAACTGGAAGAGGAGGCTCTTTCACACAAATTATACCACTATGTCAGAAATTGCAGTAACTGACAGAACTGATCAGGAAGTTATTAAATTTGCAGGAAAGGATAAAATCAAGTTCTCTGATGTATTTTCAGATAAAGTCTCAGCCTTTACAGATCCGGAATTCTGGGGAGAGTACAATGTTATTGAACCCGACCAGAGTATCGAATCGGCGATACGGAGGCTGGCAAGAAAACTGAAATTCAGCGACAGGCAGGAATAAAGAATTGAAATACCTATATGATCAGGGATAATGAAATAATCAGGAGGATCCGGCAAGGTGATATTAAACAGTTTGAAGCACTTTTCAGATCTTCCTATCCCTCCCTGGTGAAATATGCCATGACTCTGATAAAAGATCATGATACAGCCGAAGANNTATCTTTTCAGGTCAGTCCACAACGGATGTCTTCATTATATTGAACACCGTAAGGTTGTTGAACGCCATGGGCAGGAGATCGCATTTGACCAGGCTCCCGGAGCAGAAAGCCCGGCAGATATTATCCAATATAAAGAGCTTCAGGCAAAAATAGCCGGGATAATTGAAAGACTCCCTGAAAGATGCGGTCAGATCTTCTGCATGAACAGATTTGAAGGGTTAAAATATGCTGAGATAGCTGAGAAGCTTTCAGTTTCTGTTAAAACGGTGGAAGCAAATATGGGAAAAGCACTTAAAGAATTCAGAAAAGCATTGACAGAATAATGAGAAAAATGAATAATAAACTTAAACATACTGATAAGGACTGGGGAAAACTAGCTTCACTGCTTTCGGGTGAAACTGCGGAAACTGCAGATAAAACCGACATATTCAGAGAAGCAGATCATTACAGTATCGAGAAACAATGGAATGAGATGGGGAAAACAATAAACGACAAGAAAATTGATGTGGATAGAGCCTGGAGCAACATTTATTCCAGAATTGAGGAGAACGGACTGTTATCAGATACAGTCAGAAATGAGAATAGGTTTACTATACGAACGTTTATAAGGATTGCAGCAGTTTTAATTATAATTATTGGTCTTGGAGCAACCATATTTTACCTGAATAATACCGGCGCTTTGCACGGAAAAATTGTAGTCACATCAAATTCGACAGAGAGGAATAAAGAGGTTTCCCTTCCTGATGGAAGTAAGATATTTCTTAATCGTAACTCCAGGTTATCATATAATAAGAGTCTGGGACACACATCCAGAAATGTAACACTTAAAGGTGAAGCATTCTTTGATATAAAACACGATCCCTCAAAGCCATTTATAATTGATGCCGGAAAAGCCAGAATAAAAGTTCTGGGAACATCATTCAGTGTGTTGACAAATAATTCCCAAAACGCGGTGGAGGTCTTTGTTAAAACCGGAAGTGTTATTGTAAGTGATAGTTCAGGAATCCAGACTTTAGTTCTGGAACCAGGCTTTATCGGGACTATGGATTCAAAATCTTCTGCAAAAGCTGTCAACGAAAATCACAATTATCTTTCCTGGAATACCGATTTGCTTGTTTATGAAAGAGAAACACTTGATATTGTTTTTGCCGACCTTAAAAAAGTATATGATATTGATATTGTTGCAGATAATCCCGAGATCCTCAAAAATCCCCTTACAACTACATTCGAAAAAGAGCCCCAGGATACAATTATCCGCATTCTTTGTTCTACATTTACCCTTGGTTATAAGAAAGATGGCTCTGTTTACCATCTTTTTAAGAGATAATTTACTACCTGGAAGATGTTGTCATCCGATGACCACATAATTAAAAAACTTTCAGGCATTGCTATTTTGCTACTCCTTTTCTATTCACCAGATTCGTTCAGCCAGGTGAATATCCTTGACTCTGTTTTTACCTTCAGAGCCGGAACAGTTAAGACAGGCAATGCGCTGAATTTGATCAGTCGACAAACAGGTTATCATTTTACCTACGACAGCAGGCTCATTGATATTGAACGGAAGAGAGAATTTTCGTTTACCGGGGTCAAACTCAGGTTAGTTCTGGACAGTCTGCTTAAGAATGATTCGCTCCAGTATTCGGTTGTCAATAAATATATAATAATATACAAGATTGTCCCCGCTCATGCGGTTACTGAAGCAAAAACAGACTGGGAGATCGGAAATATTTCCGGAATTATAACTGATTCTGAATCAGGTGAACCTTTGCTCTTTGCAACCATTGGGATAATGAGTAAAGGAAAGGGAACTGTCACAAATAACAATGGGGAATTCCTGCTCAAAATAACCCATGACTGCATCGACGATTCTCTCAGTGTCTCCTATCTGGGTTACTATAATAGACAAATATCTGTAAAACAGACAATTGGAAATTATTTTAATATCAAAATGATCAGGGAGTATATTTCTATTCCCGAAATTATAATCCGTAATCAGGCTCCACAGGAAATACTGAGGAAAGCCTATAATTCCATCGCTCATAACTATGGAACGACACCTGCCGGTTTAACGGGTTTTTACAGGGAAGCTGTGATGAAAAAATCTGAACTTCAGACTTACTCTGAAGCAATCCTTCAGGTCTACAAAAGTGCCTATTCAGGAACTATCTTTGATGATCAGATCAAAGTTATTAAAAGCAGAAAAATTGAAAATACCTCCAGAAAAGACACATTGACAGTAAGACTTAAGGCCGGACTTAACAGCTGCCTGCTACTGGACGGGGCCAGAAATATCTTCGACTTTCTCCTTCCGGAAAACTATTCACAGTATGATTATCGTATGACTGATATTGTAACTGTTGGAGATGAATCGGCGTTTGTAATTGAGTTTACTCAGAAACCCGGAATTGACTTTCCGTTATTCAAAGGCTCAATCTTCATTAATACATATAATTATGCAATTGAGCAGGCTGAATTTGAAATCAATTCTGCTTACATTCAAAAAAACAAAGGAGATTATATTTCCTATCAGTCAAAGGGCTACAGAATGTGGCCGGTATCAGTAAAATATGCTGTTAGCTACAGAAAAATAAACGGACGGTACTTTCTGAATCATGTGAGGGGAGATCTCTGCTTTAATGCCAAACAAAAAAAGAAGCTGTTCAACTCATCATTTAATGTATTCTTCGAACTTGCAATAACCGACATGACCCTTACCAATGTCTCAAGATTTGACAGGGAGGAGATTGCTCCTGTTTATTCTGTTTTCTCCCGAACTATAAAGAGTTATGATCCTGTTTTCTGGGGCAATCTGGATTTTCTTAAACCTGAGGAAAATCTTCTTCAGGCACTAAAGAACATGAATGTGAAATTACAGGAGTTCACTAAGTAGATTGCGGAATTCGGATTTCGGATTTCGGATCTGAAATCCGCAATCTCATCCCGATAGATATCGGGACTGCAATCCGCAATTCTTCTTCTCCTAATACTTATCAAAAAGCCTGTACAGTTCAGTTAAATCCGGAGTCAGAATTATCTCCGTTCTCCTGTTTTTCTGTCGTGCATCTGAAGTACTATTTTCATCGACAGGCAGATACTGGCTCCTTCCCGAGGCTGTCAGTCGTTTTGGATCGATCTTTGATCCTTCGAGAAGCACTCTCACAACAGTTGTTGCCCTTTTTACACTTAAATCCCAGTTATCAGTAAGCTGTCCTCCGGACGGATTAAACGGTACATTGTCAGTATGTCCTTCTATAGTGATCTGTATATCCGGATTTTTCTCAAGTACTCCGGCAAGGTTTTTCAATGCATTTTTGCCATTTGCATCAATTTCCCAGCTGGCCGTTTTAAAAAGCAGCTTTTCATCGAGAGATACGTAAACCTTACCGTTTTTCACAGTTACAGTAAGGCCCTTATTCTCAAAACCTAACAGGGCTTCCGATACTTTAGTCTTAAGATCCTGAACAATTTTTTTCTGAGCCTCGAGTATCTGTTCCAGTTCGGTCATCTTAGCATTCTTCTTATCAAGTTCAAAAGTCATCTCATCGAGAGAGGCTTTTTTTGCATCGAGAGATTGTTCAAGCTGGCGAAGAAGATCTTCCTTTTTCTGCAAATTCTCCTGTGCGGCCTTCAGCTCCAGAAGAAGTTTCCGGGTTTCATTTACATTCCCTTTTATCAGCTCTTCCTGGGCATTTTGAAGATCGTTGACCTGCCCCAGAAGTTTATTGTATTCTTCTTTTGACTTATCACGTTCATTCTGGGTTTTTACAAGATCCTGCTTCATTGCCTCAATATTTTTTTCGAATGATGCAGTTTTAGATTCAAGTTCTTTCTTACTCATTGAAAGACCTAAATTCTCTGTCTTCAAAGAGTCTCTTTCATTTATGTAAAGTTTATTTGTATCCTGAAGTGACCTGAATTTTTTCCCGGGGACGCAGGAAACAGTAGAAATTATTATTACGATAACAAGTAAAATGAATGTTAATATCCTTTTCATAGCGACAATTTATTGATTACAACATCTTTTCCCATACTATATTGTAATTTGTATGGGTTATTTTGAAACAAAAATAAGAAAATCCCTCATCAGCATAAGCAAAGCANNTTATATTTGCACCGGCAATACCGTTATATATCAACATATGCACACTGAGGAGAGCTTGTTAAATAATATTTCATCACCTGAAGATATCCGGAAGCTTGATCCTTCTGACCTTGTCAGGCTAAGCTCTGAACTGCGTCAGTTTATAATTGATGAAGTAAGTTCTAACCCGGGACATTTAGGAGCAAGTCTTGGCGTGGTCGAACTTACTGTGGCGCTTCATTACGTTTTCAATACCCCATATGATAAAATCATTTGGGACGTTGGTCACCAGGCATACGGACACAAGATACTTACTGGAAGAAAAGATTCGTTTCGCACAAACAGGAAATATAAAGGGATAAGCGGGTTTCCCAGAATTTCAGAAAGCGAATATGATGCATTTGGTGTCGGGCATTCTTCAACTTCAATATCGGCGGCTTTAGGNNGATAACAATATTGCCATTGATGCAAATGTAGGTGCACTAAAGGAATACCTGCTCGATATCACCACAAGCAAAACATATAACAGATTTAAGAACGGCATCTGGAAGATGCTGGGTAAAGTAGGGAAATTTGGCCCTAATGCAAGATCCCTGGCATCGCAACTTGAGGCAGGTCTTAAAAGTACAATACTCGACAGAAGCAACCTGTTCGAAGGAATGAACTTCAGGTATTTCGGTCCAATTGATGGACACGATGTTCTTCATCTCACTGACGTATTAAATGATCTTAAGAGAATACCCGGACCAAAACTACTTCATTGTCTTACAGTTAAAGGAAAAGGATTCAAAAAAGCCGAAGAAAATCAGACGAAATTTCACGCACCGGGAATATTTGATAAGGATACCGGAGAAATTTTATCTACTGCAAATGGCGACAGTCCTCTGAATTACCAGGAGGTTTTCGGAAGAACTATTCTTGAGCTTGCCAGGATGAACGAAAAGATCGCAGGTATTACTCCCGCTATGCCGACCGGTTGTTCCCTGTGCATAATGATGAAGGAGTTTCCTGAAAGAACTTTCGATGTCGGNNTGTAATATTTATTCTTCATTTATTCAGAGAGCGTACGATCAGGTAATACACGATGTTGCACTTCAGAACCTTCATGTTGTGTTTTGTATTGACCGTGGTGGTCTTGTGGGGTCTGACGGTGCTACTCACCATGGATTTTTCGATCTTGCTTTTATGCGCAATATTCCCAATATGATTGCTAGCGCTCCGATGGATGAAATCGAATTAAGGAACCTGATGTATACTGCCCAGTTGCAACAGAACAATTCTCCTTTCAGCATAAGATATCCAAGAGGCATCGGAATGTACTCTGACTGGAAAAGACCATTCGAGGAAATTAAGATAGGAAAAGCAAGACAATTAAGCGAGGGGAAGGAGATAGCTGTTTTGAGCATCGGTCATCCCGGAAATTCCGTTACACCTGTTATTAAAAAACTCTTGCAGGAAAAAATTTCCGTAGAACATTGGGACATGCGTTTTGTTGCACCCCTTGATAATGAAGTTCTTCATTCGGTTTTCAGAAAATTCGATAAAATAATTACCATTGAGGATGGAATTCTTAAAGGTGGATTTGGAAGTGCTGTTATTGAATTCATGTCTGATAACGGATACGTCTCAAAAGTCAAACGCCTTGGTATTCCTGATTATTTTGTTGAACATGGAACACAGGAGGAGTTGAT
>PMEC01000028.1 GCA_003155705.1 Bacteroidales bacterium | reverse complement strand
CTCAAAACAAAGCAAAGCAAAGGCTTTATGGCCAGTTATGATAAACCATAATCCATAGAATAAGGAGATTACAATGCCCATACCTGAAGCGAGGCCGTCAATCCCATCTATAAAATTAAAGCTGATAATAATAAATACAAACAAGAGGACTGTAAATGCAGCGCTGACGAGGTATGGAAGTTCATTTATCCCAAATACATTAAAAAAACCTCTAACTCTAAGATCACCGAGAACAACTATAATGAGTGATGCCACTAGCTGTCCCAATATCTTCTTTTTTGGATCAAGTATCAGAATATCATCCTTCAATCCTAAAAAAAAGAGAATAACCATCCCGCATAAAATGTATTTTATCAAGACTGATTCATAGATCGCAGAAAAAACAACAGCAGAAACTGTAAAACCGGCAAAGATTGCTATACCGCCCAGATTCGGAGTTGGTTCAGTATGCGAAGTGCGACTATTGGGAAGTGCCACAAGACCCTTGTATTTAGAGACTTTAGCTATAGTGGGAGTAGAAAAATAGGTTATCAGAAAAGCTGTTAGAAAGGCTCCTAATATAATTGTCCAGAAAGGCAACCCAGCTAGTATTGAGATTAAGTTCAAACCAGAAACATTGATTGATTAAACAATTAAAATTAAGCCTTCTATTTGAGACAACAATAAAGATAATAAAAAATTAAGAGCTGTTTGTCAAAAATATACCAAACTTGGTAAAACAGTTATTTTACAGATACAATCCCCAGAAGGGCTGAATATTTCTGAAATATCAAGTCCCAGTTGTAATAATCATGGATCCTGTCAATTCCACTTTTCTTATAACGATCTGATTCATCTGCCGGAAGATTTTCAACTTTGTTGATATTGTCACTTAGCTCAGATATGNNACTTCACGGTTAAAAGCATTATCGTGACAAATGGCAATGTTTCCACATCCCATCGCTTCCAGCAGAGATGGATTGGTACCTCCTACCGAGTGCCCGTGAATATATGCTTTGCATGCAAACCTCAGACTATTCAGAACCTTTTTATCGTATATCCCTCCTAGAAATCTTATCTGAGGATCATTCAAATCTGATATAATATTGCGCAAATACCTTGTGTTAGTTATATTCCCAACTATCACAAGGGATTTTTCTGTGACAGCATTCCTGTAACCGTCGATGATCATCGCTATGTTATTCTCAGGCTCAAGCCGGCACACAACCAAATAATAGCTGTCAGGCTCCAGACCATATTTGCCCAGGACAGAAGGAATATAAGAATCCACTATTTCAGCTCCATATTCAATAGTCCGAATTTTTCTTTCTGCAAAGGGATAATTCTTCTTCAGGTATTTAAATATCCCCGCTGAATCAGCAATTAAGTAATCAGACTGTAAAACTGCCAGCAGTTCAGAAAGCTTAATATAGATTTTCTGTGGAAGGGCCCATTTCTCTCTTCTGCTTTCCAGTCCATCAGTATTTGTTATAATAATCTTTTTCCTGAACCATTTCAAAAAGTAGAAATATGAACCAAATGTGGTTGCCACCAGGATTATATCATAGTCCCTTAAAGCCCATCTCATTCCTGTAAGATAGTATTTAACAGGGTGGCTGTCTTTTGTAAAACCCGTAAAAAAAAGTTTTACTCCCTTATAATCATTTGCAGTATAAGAACCTGCATCACACTGCACTGCAACTTCATGGCCACTTTTTACAAGACGAATAGACAATTCTTCAGCAAATGTTTCAAATCCGCCATATTTAGCAGGTATTCCACGTGTACCAACTATTGCTATTCTCATTAGATGTCTTTAAATCCTATGCGTAACTTAATATCCACTTGTTACTGAATTATCCCATCAATCTCATCAATCATCTTCGGATATGAGTATTTTCTTGATGCTATCCGGGCATTTTCAGACATTCTTAAATAGTTATTCATACTTGAAAATATAAGATTGATCCTTTCGATGAGACAATTCATATCGCGTGGATCAACTTTGTAACCATTAAAACCATCCTGAACCAATTCGGCAATGCCTCCTGCAGGTGGCACGATAACCGGGATTCCGTATGCCATTGATTCAAGAATAGTCAATCCAAATGACTCATAACATAATCCTGGCACTGACAAGTTCATGACAAGATGACTTCTGGAATAGAAATAATGCACATCATTATCCATTGCATTAAGAAGCTTCAGATTAGAGGGTCTATTATCGTGTTTGAAAAAAACGTGAATATCCTTAAGGCTGGCATTTAGCACAAGTGTAAAATTATGATTATGCAGTTCCCTGGCAAGTTCAAGAAATATTCTAACTCCTTTATATGCCTTAAGCGAACACAACATCAGTATCTCACCATTTTGATTGAATCCAGTCTTATGTTTTTCAGAAATTTCTACGAATTGTGGAGAGAGCGAATTGTAAACAAGGAACTTCTTTCTGCTATCTAGCTTGTAGCTATTATATAAATAATCAGAAACAAAAATTGCTTTGGAAGTACGCTTAAGGAAGACTGAAATTGCAAGCTTGTGAAGGATGTTCTTTCTTGCTGGGTTTTCGTGAATATGATAAATGATTTCCTTCCTGCTTAATGAAGCACCAAGAGCTGCACCAAAAGGAAGAATTGTATTCAGGTAAAAAACTATATTTTCATCTCCTGAATATTTGAGTGTAGCAAAAAAATATCTCAGCTGTACTGAAGTAAATAAAATCAGGGTTGAAAATTTATTCCGGGTAAAACGATAAAATACTCGATGGTATACAACTCCTTCAATACCTGAAAGAAACCCCTCAGTCGTTGATGAAGTATAAAGTTCTGCCTGGTAGCCTTTTTCAATCATTCCTTTAATTACAAGTGATAGTATATTTGGGCTTCCGCTATAGTCATTAAGCATGTGGAAGAAAATGATTTTTTTTGTCACTGCCTTATTTTCATTAATTAAGCTACTTATCTACACCTTTCGACCTTAGAATTCCTGTAATATATACATATGGTTTATGAAAAAGTATATTCAGATAATACCATATCAAATGGTTTATCTTATTGCCAAGGTTTTTATTCTTCACATCGAGTTCATCTTTAAAAACTCTTCTGGTATCACTGCTATTACCACCAAGAAGCATATTTGCAACTACCTGATTTATTATCTTAATTTCAAATCCATTTAGCTTTGCTCTTAATATAAAATCATAATCCATGGCATATTTATAATCCAATGAGAACTTTCCTATCTTGTTAAAAACCTCGCGTGCGACAAAGGTTGCTGGATGGGCAACGCGCATGGTCTGCAATAATCTATCCGGTTGACTCTTATGAAGCTTTTCGAATTTTCTGCCGTCGTCAGAATACATATTCACATGGCCACTGTAAACAGAATATCCGGTATTCAACCCCAGTACAATTTTATTTACCCCATCAGGTTCGTACCAGTCATCAGCATTAAGATATGCAATGAAATCGCCGGTCGATAATGAGAAACCTTTGTTAAAAGCATCTGAANNGGTTCACTTATCCAGTAATCAATGGACTCGTCGTATTGTTTAATTATCTCTAATGTTTTATCATTGCTATTGCCATCAACGATAATATATTCAATATTCTTAAATGATTGATTCAAGACACTTTTAATTGTTCTTTCAAGGTGTTTTTCGCCATTATAAACAATTGTAATTATACTGATATAAGGGATTTCCTTAATCCTCTGTTTCTGAATTCCGTTAATCCGCCTTCCTCCTTCTTTCATGTTATCTCACAATAAAACAACTAATCATATAAGAGCAATATATTGGCTAATTTGTATCTGGCTGTTGTTAATGATGCGCATTTATTCAGAATCACCTTTTCTAATCGGGTGACTATTAGTTAAATGGGTGGCAATCAAGAAACCTAAAGTAATCAATATCAGAGACATCTCGAAATTATAAAGTCCACAATCGACAAAATTTGTCATAAAAACGGAAGCTGCACAACAAAGAATCAATATACTTTGAAACTGTCGCAGACGGTCCTTTGAGCCAAACCCCCTTATGCCCTGATCAGCCAGATAAATGAAAAACAGCAGGATAGAAATCAAG
>PMEC01000048.1:25695-32970 GCA_003155705.1 Bacteroidales bacterium | reverse complement strand
TATATCCCTCTCCCAAGGGAGAGGGACTTAAAACATTGATAATATGGATAATACGCCCCTTCTCTCATGGGAGAAGGGGATGGGGGATGAGGCCAAAACAATCAAAATAAAAGGATATGAAAATGAGTTTTCTAATAACTGGTTTATAAATAATAGGTATATTCTTTTATTAAAACCTAAAATAGATAAACGGCAGAATGTCGGTCGTCCTCATCTGATATAACATAACAGCTATCAACATAATAACCGTGAACTGGGCAATCAGCGGTATCCTGATAAAGATTCCACGATATGATTCTTTTACCCTTTCCGGAAGAAAATGAATTATATACCCCAATGCCATAAGTATAAAAATGTTGCCGTAAACCGGAATAAGCGAAGAATAAGATCCGGGAGAAAAATTCTGACCTATCTGCCTGAACATCAATAAGACATTATTCATACTTTCTGCTCTGAAAAAGATCCAGCAGAAACTAACAAACTGGAACGTGAAAAAGATGGACAATATCCTCCTGAATTGTCCCCTGCCGGATCCGAATCCAAAAATAGAATTCCATATCTTATTAAAAATAAGTCCGATACCATGCAATGCCCCCCAGATGACAAACCGCAAGGAGGCTCCATGCCACAACCCACCCAGCAGCATCGTGAGCATCAGGTTTATATAAGTACGTATCTTTCCTTTCCTGTTTCCACCGAGAGATATATACAAATAATCTTTAAGCCATTGAGAAAGTGAAATATGCCATCTTTTCCAGAAATCGGTAATACTTGTCGCTTTATAGGGAGAGTTGAAGTTTATCGGCAGCCTGAAACCAATTATGAGAGCTATGCCAATGGCAATGTCAGTGTATCCTGAAAAATCACAATAGATCTGCAAACCGTAGCCGTAGATTGCTGCCAGGTTTTCGAAACCGGAATAGAGCGCCGGGGCGTCAAATACCCTGTCAACAAAGTTAATTGCAATGAAATTTGAGATTATGATCTTTTTGATCAGACCCTTAGAGATCATGAATAAAGCATGGCTGAACTCTCGTTTAGTAAGGTGGAATTCCTGATAAATCTGAGGCATGAAGACTGAAGCTCTCACAATCGGCCCCGCGACCAGATGTGGAAAGAAAGATACATAGAAGCCAAAATCAATAATATTTTTCACAGGTTTCATCTTTCTTCTGTAAACGTCAATCGTGTAGCTCAGTGACTGAAAAGTGAAGAATGATATTCCAACAGGAAGTATTATATAACTGATATCGAATGATGTACCAAGTTTGGAATTGGAGAATGCTGAAAGCATATCATATACTTTCAGGTCACTTCCGAAGAGTTTATTAATTGATTCAATTATAAATCCTGCATATTTGAAATAAGCAAGAAGTCCCAGATTTGAAATAAGGCTTAAAAGCAAATATAATTTTCGGGTCAGTTTTTTCCCTGCTCCATTTATAAGCAGTCCGCATGAATAATCGACTAAGGTCACAAAAATCAGCAGTAACAGGAACAATCCACCTGTTTTAAAATAGAAAAAAAGGCTGATCAGGAACAGGTACACATTTCGGATAACCAGTTTCCTGTAAAACAGACTATAACCGCCAAGAACTAACAAAAAGAATACCCAGAATGCAGGTGATGTAAAAATTAACGGGTTGTCCGGTTCATAGCTGAAAACATCTGTTATCAGAATTTTTAGAAATGATTTCCCCGGATTTTGAATTTTCTGAATGAGGTCAGTTCCTCCCTCTTTTTTAAGTGAATCATTAATTGGCATTTTATCTGCTTTGGCAACCGATCTATTCGCCGGTGGTGAGAACATTGCCTGAAACAGCATTTTTGAAATTGTATCGGCTCCAGGATTGGTAAAATGAATAAAGTCTTTCTGGACCAGGGGCGGTTTGGTTTCAGCCCATTTTATGGATGAGGATTTTCCTCCCATAGCTTCATATGAATCCCAGAAAACTTCAAAGGCTCTTTCTGTTGCCTTTTTTTGAGAATTCCTGATTTTAGCAATGTTAGGAAAGGATTTAATACTATCTCCATCCTTGAAAGCCATATCTGTCAGACTGATGACCAGAACGGGAGATCGAGGGCATATCTCTTTTAAAAGCAGGATCTGACGAAGAAGTCCGTTTTCATAGTAAGTGTAGTCATCCCTGACGTTTCTGACAACATTTAGACCATACTGCAGAATAAACAGGTCGGGCTTAAGCTTCCCGAATATTTCTTTCAGATTTTCTTTACCGACCATTGTGAATTCAAGTCCGGCACTTCCTCTTTGTGCTATATTGTCGACCACTACTCCTTTTTCACTTTCAATACTGATGCCATAGATGTCCGGACTGACATTTCCTTCAAATTCAATCCTTATGTCATTGGGATTGCTAAGTTTTATTGCCAGTTCTTTCGTACCTGATGCGACTTTCAGAGTATCCTGGAATATCAATTTATCTTCATCATTGACTTTAATATTTACAGCAGCTTGTGTGTTTTTGTAAAAAATTCGAAGATTTTCATACACTGCAGAAGCGCTGTCAGCAGATTTTGACGGGACAATTCTTATTGTGGCTTTTACCGGCACATCTGATCTGTATCCTGATGGCAGATATCTGCAGAGCGTCATAAAAGGACCAAAGTCGCAATTCTCTATTTCACCATTTTTATATGAAAGGTAATTGTACCTCTCCCAGTTTGAAGATGACCTGATGAATAGTGAATTGGAATACATGACTGGCATGAGAGGGAGGAACAGACCCGGGCCGGTCCCATTTCTTCCTTTTCTCAGGGATTGCCGGAGATATGAGGTGATCCTGTCTCCTTCAATCTGAGAATCACCATAATACATTATTCTAACCTGCCCTTTTGATAATTGAATTGAATCGATAACCGTCGCAATCGAAGTCGAAGTTTTATCTGAAATTATTGATGTATCAGGTACTGATATTTCAGTACGTTCAAAACTAGTAGTATTAATACCCGGGGAAGCCAATTTAAGCGGCTGTGACGAAGCTGCATCCTTTTGTAATAGTGCATCAGTAAGGTTCTTTGAAACGAAGACGTTTATGCCAGGTAATCGTAATTTTCCCGGTATAATAAAATAGAGACCTGTAAAACAGATCAAAAAGATCAGTAATAGTAAAAATGATCTAAAAGGGCGCATATGAAGCTAAAGGATCAGCTCTTCTTCTTTATCTTAAGCTTTTGCCCAACCTGTATCTTACCCGGATCTGAAATATTGTTTAAAGCAAGTACTTCCGAAGTAGAAACACTATCGAATTTTTTTACAATATCCCAAATCGTATCCCCATCCTGAACAATGTAAGTAACATATTCTGAGTCTGAATCTAAACCTGAACTTATTATTGTGGACTGAGGATTTGGATTAATGCTCTTTCCATTTAAAGCTTGTTTATCAGCAAACGTCATTGAGTTGATCTTCGAAAAGTAATCGGTTTTTGAGGGATCGACAAACAGGGTAAGTCTTTGCCCGACTCTGATTGTGTTGCTATAAATATCATTCCAATATCTCAGGTCAGAAAGCCCTACTCTGAACCAATCAGCAATGAACCCAAGGTTATCACCATCTTTTACTATGTAATATATTTTGGTTTTGCCTTTGACATCAGGAGGCAGATAGGTTGATCGGGAAGGATTGGCTGTAAGGTTAGCTTTATTAAGGTAAATATTTGATTTATGTCTCCTTATGGAATCACTTAAATCAATAAAACTGGCAAGGTAGTTCATTGGCAACCTAAGGGACTGTGGCCTGTTGCTTCCAGGGATCAGGCCGGTTCTGTACTGAGGATTGAGTGCTCGTAATTCCCCCATTGATATATTCATAACCTCGGATATCTGCGAAAGATGAATATCATAGTTTACCATAAGTGTATCTGTGGTCAACGGCATGTCGAGAGCCAATGGTTGAATATTGAGTTCTTTGTAATAGGTGACAGCATATGTTGCCGCAACGAATTGAGGTATATAGCCTCTGGTTTCACGTGGTAACCTGTAATAGATATCCCAGTAATCCCTCCTGTTCCCTGATCGTCTGATTGCTTTATCAACATTCCCTGGGCCGCAGTTATAAGCTGCAATGACCAATATCCAATCATGATAAATATCGTACATATCCTTTAGATATCTTGCAGCCGCATGTGTGGCCTTTATCGGGTCTCTTCTTTCATCAACTATCGAGTTTATTGTTAAACCGTAAAGTCTTCCTGTACTGTACATAAACTGCCACATCCCTGTTGCTCCTACCCTGGAAACCGAATTTGGGTTAAGTGCAGATTCAATAATAGCCATATATTTTAGTTCGGCTGGCAACCCATATGAATCAAAAATATCCTCAATCATAGGGAAATAATAATTCATCAGGCCTAGTACTGCCCTGAAGTCATCTCTTTTGGTAACCGCATAATAATGAATATGACTTTTTATGATGTTGTTATATGTAAGATTTATTATTGAGTTTATTTTACCAAGCTGCTGGACACAGACTGAATCAGAAAATTCAATAATTGAAGAATCTTCGGGAAGGGCAGGCGGTTTGGCTTTAAGTGCCAGCCTGACATACCAAGAGTTGACAAGACTGTCGAGGTCGATGCCAATTCTTTCAATATTATCATCAGATTTTATTATTATCGTGTCGTTTAGAACAGAAGCATTTATATTTGATACAGTTAAAATGATCAGGATCAGGAACAGTATAGTTTTTACTCTCATTATCCTCAGTCTTTTTTAGAAATTAATTTTTAAACTTATGCTCATTCCGACACCTGTGAAATAATAACATGGCACCTGCATTGGCGCAAAGGTAAGGTTAATATTCTCACTTATATCATAATCTGACAAACTCGCATCAACATTAGCATCCAGAATAGAAACAAGGTACCAACCAGCGATCCCGATTATAGAAAGATCACGGTATTTCTTGAAATAATCTACCTGTCGCAGAAGTCCGTCCTTTACCCATTGTTCATTTGAAACATTATATGTATCGGGAAAAAGAACAGGGTCGTAACTTGATGGAGGCATGCTCCTTATTAACTTCAGATAACTAGCAGTCTGTGGAATTTTATCTGTAAAATCCTGGTATGCTTTGACGTACTTGTTATAATAAGTCGCATTAAAACCGACGCTATATCCTAATGCTCCGAATCCGGCATATACAAGGGGAATTTTCCAGTATTTTCTGTTATAGATCTGCCCGAATCCAGGCAAGACTGCCGATAGCATAGTTGCTTTCATCGGAATAAATTGCACGGTTTTTTTGTTTTTTTTGGTAACGATAGTAGTATCCTGTGCTGTTACAACATGCTGATATAACAGAGCCTGAAGCAATACGATAATTATTATATATTTCCCTGCTTTCAAAATAATTACAAAACAGCATTTATTTGCTGTTAAAAATAAAACGGCGTGATAAAGATAATTATTTTAAGAGTTCAGTCTGTCTAATACTCCCAAAATGCGCTCCATATCGTCAGGGCTGTCGAACTGGATAACTATTTTACCTTTCCCTTTTTCGTTAATACGAAAATTTACTTTTGAGGAAAATAGTTTTTCAAGATGGTTTGAAAGCTGGGTAAAATCTTCATTCAGTCTTTTCTTTTTCTCAACTTTAGAGGGGTCTTTAGAGTTTTCAGTCTGCAGAGACCTGACAAGTTCTTCTGCACCACGTACTGAAAGGTCGTCATCAATGATCTTATAGTAAACCTTTATCTGTTTTTTAGGATCTTCAATATTTACGAGGGTTCTGGCATGTCCCATTGTGAGATGCTTGTTCTTTATTCCGAGCTGAATTTCAGCAGGCAGCTTTAAAAGTCGGAGGTAATTAGCAACTGTAGATCTCTGTTTTCCAACCCTCTCGCTAAGCTGTTCCTGCGTAAGTTTACATTCCTCAATTAGCCTTTGGTAACTTATAGCAACTTCAACAGCATCAAGATCTTCACGCTGGATGTTTTCAACAAGTGCTAACTCCAGCATAGCCTGATCATCGGCAGTCCTGATAAATGCAGGTACATGTGTCAGACCAGCAATTTTTGCCGCTCTGAGTCTTCTTTCTCCAGCGATTAGCTGAAACCTGCCACTACCAGTTTCTCTGACTGTAAGTGGTTGTACAATTCCAAGCTGTTTTATGGAAGAGGCAAGTTCTTCAAGAGCCTGTTCATCAAAGCGGGTTCTTGGCTGAAACGGATTGGCTTCGATCGATTCGATTGCAATCTGTAGATTAGCTTCCACTTTTTTCTCAAGTACCTCTTTTTCAACTCCTTCAATCAGAGCGCCCAATCCTCTTCCCAGGGCATTTTTTTTAGTCATATCCACTTTACTTTTCAGTTAAATGATTAAACCTGGCCACTTTTAATTTCATATTTTTCTATCAGTTCCCTTGCAAGATTTAGATAATTAACTGTACCTCTTGATTCTGCATCATAAAGTATTGCAGGCTGTCCGAAACTAGGTGCTTCAGAAAGTTTTACATTTCTCTGAATAATGGTTTTAAAAACCATCTGCTGAAAATGTTTGTTAACTTCATCAGCTACCTGGTTTGATAACCTCAATCTTGAGTCAAACATTGTAAGAAGGAAACCTTCAATCTCAAGTTCCGGATTAAGGTTATTTTGTATTATCTTAATAGTATTCAGCAACTTGCCCAGACCCTCAAGGGCAAAATATTCACACTGAACAGGTATTATAACTGAATTTGATGCTGTCAGAGCATTGACTGTCAGCAGTCCAAGTGAGGGAGAACAGTCTATCAATACATAATCATAATCATCTGCAACTGCACTTAATACTTTCTTAAGGACTTTTTCTCTTTCAGGTCTCTCAAGCATCTCAATTTCTGCGCCTACCAGGTCGATATTTGACGGTATGACCATAAGATTTTCCACTTCACATTTTACAAGCGCATCTTTAGGGTCTTTCCCATCAATGAGACAATCATAAAGTGTGCAGGATATATGTCGCGGATCAATTCCAATTCCCGATGTCGAATTTGCCTGAGGATCGGCATCTACAATAAGGACTTTTTTCTCGAGAGCCGCAAGACTAGCTGCAAGATTGATTGTTGTCGTTGTCTTCCCTACCCCACCTTTCTGATTCGCCAATGCAATAATCCTTCCCATCAGTTTTCAATAATTTTAAATTAATAATTTTGAGTTTCAAATTTACTATTTATGAACCATCACAACGGGCGGACATTGCTGTAATTGTAAACATTTTTTTTGGGGTTTTCAACACTTTATTAACATCAGGAAAGTGCTATTTATCTACTTTATT
>PMEC01000048.1:0-25669 GCA_003155705.1 Bacteroidales bacterium | reverse complement strand
ATTCTTTGCGTTGGCGGAGACGGGACCCTAAATGAGATAGTAAACGGGGCTTTCATCCAGACTATATGCCCAACAAAAGATATAATACTAGGTCTGATACCGGTCGGTACAGGAAATGACTGGGGAAGAATGTTTGGAATTCCTTTGAACTATCAAAAGGCTATAGATATAATTCAGGAAGAAAAAACAATGTTGCATGATATTGGCCGGATCAACTATTTTAATGGCACGGAGAAATGCCAAAGATTCTTTATAAATATTGCGGGACTTGGATTTGAATCGGTTGTTGTGAAGAGAACAAATGTCCAGAAAGATAAAGGGAAAAGCGGGAAAGCCATCTATTTCTATAATCTGCTCATGAGCCTTATCTCATATAAAAACACTAATGCAGAGATAGTTATAGACGGGAATAAAACCGAAGCCAATATTTTCTCACTGAATGTTGGAAACGGGAGGTATTGTGGTGGAGGGATGCGACAAACCCCTTTCGCGGTTCCAGATGATGGTATTCTGGATGTCACTATTATAAAAGGAATGGGGAAGATTGAAATAATTCTGAATCTGAAAATTCTATATAACGGGACCATCCTTGATCATCCCAAAGTTGATGGGTATAAATGTAAGAATATTATTGTAAGATCAGATTCACTTTTGTATGTTGAGGCTGATGGTGAATCACTTGGGCATACACCTGCTGAATTCAGCATAATTCCATCATGCATTAATATTGTCTATGGGACGAAGATTATTCAGTAACCCTGATCTCAAATAGTTTTGGCCAGTTTTTACCGGTGACAAATATTCTCTTACCGGCCTGATCATATGCAATTCCATTAAGAACATTCACATTGGTATCCGTTTCAGGGTCAGAAAGAATTCCTTGAAGATTGATATATCTTAATACCTTACCGCTTGATGGATCTATCCTAGCAATAAGGTCAGTCTGCCAGATATTTGCCCAGATTTCACCGTTAATATATTCGAGTTCGTTTAGTTTTTCAACTTTTTTTTCATTATCGTAGACCTCTAGCCTGGAGACTATGGTGAATTGATCAGGATCCATAAAATATAGACAATTTGTCCCATCGCTCATAACCAGTTTATCTCCGATAGTTGTTAAACCCCAACCTTCTGTCTGGTAATAGATTTTATTGATTTGCTTCATGGTATTTTTGTTGTATACAAAACCTACTTTGCTCTCCCATGTAAGCTGAAAAATCCGATCTCCCAGAATGGCTATTCCTTCTCCAAACAGGGGTGGGTCAAGGTTTAACTGAAACAAAACCTTGCCCGTTTCAGGTTCGACTTTTCGTAAATAACTTGTCCCTACCTCACCGGTTCCTTCATAAAACAATCCATTCTCATATACTAAACCCTGAGTAAATGCACTTTTGTCGTGAGGGTACGTTTTGATAACCTTATAGCTATTCCTTTGGGGTTTAATATCTGAATAAACTATCAGAAAGCGGGTGATAGTCTGAGGATTACTACCTGATTTGTAGGCAATAACCTTTAGCGATTTTCTTCCGGTTTTTGTTACCAATGATGAAGAAATTGTATACGCCCAGGGTAATGATTTTAATACTGTAACAAACTGACTATCAAACCATATCTTAATAGAATCGGGACTATTTTTATCTTCAGAAGATAGAACTATTTTAATTTGTTCATTTAATTTAAATCCGGCATTTTCTTCCGGTGAAGTCATTTTTATCAGCTTCAATGGTGGCTCTTCACGAACTTTAATAACAGGTTCTGTTTTATTTTCAGGTGTTTTTCCTGACCTGCCTGAACATGATAAGATCCATGTAATGAGCATAATTAAAGTTAGCAGAAGGAAATATTTCTGATATTCAGTTTTCATTATTCTTAGGTTTTTTTCCAAAAAGTCTTTTAAGTAATTTTTTTCTGCTTGCCGATATTCTTTTTTCTGCAAGTTTTTCCTGAAGCTCATAAGGATTAAGAATTTGCCAGACTTCACTCCATCCCGGGAAGCCTCCCAGGTTCTTATCATCTATATAAATATCAGCATCGATCTTTCTGCTTACTGTTTCATCTATCACCTCCTCAGGGTAATTTCTGTTTATTGCATAGAATTCAATACCGTTATTCCTGCAATATTCAACTGCCTCTTCAAGTTCTTTACCAGTGCGGAAAGTCCATAATATCAGGCTTGCACCCTGTTTTTCAAGCTCTTTCAGCGTCCTGAAGGCAAAAAGTCTCTCCTTTCCGATTTTCGGGTAATCGTGTTCTACAATTGTGCCATCGAAATCGACAGCAATTTTAATGTTCCGGAAATCGTCCATGCAAGGATATTATGAGGAATCAAATTTATTAAATTTTTGATTACAACAAGAGGCTGGTAAATAGGACAAAATCATTTTCGATTATCTGTAATTAAAATTGAAATTTATCTTAATTTTGACCTCCCGGACGAGAATTCTTACTAATGAGACACATACCAAATTTTATCACTTCACTTAATCTTGCTTCAGGGTTTATTTCGATAATCTTCATCCTTAACGGAGATATAAACACAGCTTCATGGCTTATACTTTTAGCCATGATGTTTGACTTTCTCGATGGATTTTCAGCAAGGACCTTAAAAGCCTATTCAGAAATCGGTAAAGAGCTTGATAGTCTGGCAGATATAGTCAGTTTTGGTGTGGCACCCGGCTTAATTATTTACTATCTGTTGCATGCTTCTTTTTCTCCTGTCAGCAAGGCAGGATTTTGTGTCTTCGGGCACTCTTCTCTGATATTTCTTTTAATTTCTGCAATTATGCCAGTTTGTGCAGCGCTGAGACTTGCCATATTTAATACCGATACAACACAAACAACATCTTTTAAAGGATTACCTACGCCGGCTAATGCCCTTGCTGTAATCTCAATAGTCCTTGGTGGTTATTATTCCGGTTCAGCTTTTCTGACTTCATTCATGACTTCACCCATCTCATTGATAATTTTATCTTTATCACTATCGGTTCTTATGGTGACACGAATCCCTTTGTTGTCGCTTAAATTCAAGAATCTTAAGATAAAAGGTAATGAAGGAAGGTATGTTTTGATTGTTTTGTGTGCAATAATGATCTTAGTTTTCGGTATCGGAAGTATCACCGGAATAATTCCGGCTTATATAATTGTCTCTCTTCTCTCTCTTCTTTTCTGATCTGAAATCAGATAAACTATAAAAACTTTCCAGATTATTCGATAGGATTTGTTTCCCCGGGGAATTTCTTTTCATATAATATGAGGGCGGACTTGATAATGATCCAGCAAGTAATGATAAATGCCGGCCACATAAGATAGGTTATTAATTGGTTGATATACATTTGATTATATGAGATCTATGGTATTAAAATATTTGAGAGTCGTTGTACTAAAATATTATCGGGTCTTAGGCATGGGGCGCTGGGTGTCGGGCATTAGGATAATTAAATATTTTTTTCCTTCCGCCTGGTGCCTGTCACCTTCCGCCTTAATATACATGCCCGTCCGATTTCATTTCATCTTCATTAATTTTTTTATTGCTTATTGACTTCCAGGTATACCAGATATAGGCGATGACAATTGGAATAAAGAATGAAACAATCGTCATTGTCTTTAACGTGAACTGACTGGATGAAGCATTTCTGATAGTCAGGGAATTCTGAAGATTAAAAATTGAAGGATAAAACGCGGTTCCATTATAACCTGCTGTGAGAAAAAGCGATAATACCGTAAGTATTGTTCCGGGTCCCGTAAACCAGATCCCCTTTGAACTTTTTTTAAATACTGCAATGGATATTCCGAAAAGAACTACCAAGACACCCGAGAGAAAGAATATCAATACAACAGGCATTCTTAGTAAATTATGAAGATATTTTAAGCTCTCCATGGAAACAACACCCGTAACTCTGTCTGCAGCAAATCCGGATGAAACCAAAAGCATAATAATGAAGAACAGGAAGAATAAAAGAAATGGGATAATGTTAAAAGTCAATTTCTTATGAGCACTTGCAACAACATTTTCTTCCTCAACTGTATTAATTATATAAAGTAATCCATTTATTCTGACCAAAAATAATACAGCTAATCCTAGAGCCAGATTTTTAATGTTAAGAAGAGCTTCAATTCCATGCCATTGAGTTTCCCATTTTACCTGGTTCATCTGGTTCAGGCTGAACTTAGAACCTGTAAAAAAAGTAGCTACAGCAACGCCTATTAAAAACGGTCCCAGAGATCCGTTGAGAAGCAGAAAAAAATCAAAAGTTTTTTTACCATAAACATTCGAAGGCTTTGATCTGTATTCGTAAGCAACTGCCTGGAGGATAAAGCTGAACAGAATAGCCATCCAAACCCAGTATGCACCTCCGAAACTTGTTGAATAAAAAAGTGGGAAAGAGGCAAAGAAGGCCCCTCCGAAGGTAACAAGCGTTGTAAAGGTGAATTCCCATTTTCTGCCAAGAGTATTAACGATCATTGTTCTTTGCATTTCATTTTTTGCAAGGGAAAATAGAAAAGTCTGGCCTCCCTGAACAAACATTAGGAATACGAGAAAACTTCCCAGAAGTGATACAATAAACCACCAGTAATTCTGTAAAAAGATATGAGTTATCATTATGGTCATTGTTTCAATCGTTTAATGTTTTGGTCCTAATCTAATCTGTTTGAGCATTATAGATATTTCAGCAATAAGAAGTGCCGTAAAAATGAACACAAATAAAAAGAAGGTGGTTTTAACAGAGTCTGCACTAATATTGGAAACCGCAATTTTCACAGGCATCAGATCCTGAATTATCCATGGCTGTCGTCCCATTTCTGTCAGAATCCATCCAAGTTCACTGGCAAGGTAGGGTAACGGAATGGAGAAAAGGAGAATCCAAAGAAACCATCTTTTTGATCCGATTGTTCCATTAAAAAGAAAGATCAGAGCCAGGCTGAAAATCAGGATGAAAAGAAAACCGAGAATAACCATTAAATGAAAAGAATAAAATGCACCATATATTTCAGGTATTACTTCCTCAGGTGAATTTATAAAAGCATATCCGAAATATTTGAAGTAATTATCTCTGAAACCTTGATCCTGAAATTTTTTCAATAATACACCAATCTGCTCATTATCTTTATTCTCTTTGGCCTTTTTATAATCCAACAAGGTTTGCCTAGCAATCTTACCTCTTTCTGCTTTTTCAATAACGGACAATATTCCTTTATCAGAATTTCCTTCAATATGATCTTTGAGGCCGGGAACATATGCATCCTTGTTACCCGAAGTCATTACCGAAAGCAGATCTGGAATTTCTATCTTGAAAATAAAGTTGGGAAGCTCTTTACCACCTATTTTTTCACCCGATCCGTGAAGCACACCGAAGGCCACAAGAGGAGCATTTTGTTTTCCGTCGGACAAGGCCTCAAATGCTTCAAATTTTACTGGTTGAATCCTTGCAATTGTCCGTGCTGATGAGTCTCCCGTAAATGCAAGAAAGAGTGAGGATGCAAGACCAAATATGCCTGCAATCAGGATGCTTCTTTTTGCCAGCAGTTCTTCCCTCTTTTTTATAAGAAACCAAGCACTTATCCCCATAACAAACATTGATGCAAGAACGAACCCTGAAGAAATTGTATGGAGAAATTTGTCAACTGCGACAGGGTTAAAAAGTACGGCCCAAAAGTTCATCATTTCATTTCTCACAGTATCGGGATTAAAAACCATTCCTACCGGATTTTCCATCCAGGCATTTGCAACAAGAATCCACAAAGCAGAGAAGCTTGCACCAATCGCAACAAGCCAGGAAGAAAGCAGGTGGAACTTTCTGCTTACTTTGTTCCATCCAAAAAACATGACTGCAACAAATGTGGATTCGAGGAAAAAGGCAAGAATTCCTTCTATAGCAAGCGGAGCTCCGAAAATATCTCCGACAAACCATGAATAGTTCGACCAATTCGTCCCAAACTCAAATTCGAGGATTATTCCGGTAGCGACTCCTATAGCGAAATTTATGCCGAAAAGCGTCATCCAGAAACGCGTAAGACGTTTCCACTCCTCTTTGCCTGTCCTGACATATATTGTTTCCATCATAGCAACCAGAAAAGAAAGGCCAAGTGTAAGAGGAACAAACAGCCAGTGATAGATTGCTGTCAGAGCAAATTGTGCCCTGGACCAGTCGATCAGGCCAGGATTAATATTCTCAATCATTTTTATCCGAAGAGTTTAATATTTGATTACGTACATATTCACTTCTCTGAATGTCATTATTATATTTCCTTCCCAGAAAATCAGGGAAAAAGAATAGTTTAAGAATTGCAAAAATTACAAACAGTTTAATTATAATTATCAACCAGACCTTTCTTCCCCAGGAAGATAAATTTCTGAACCCGTCAATGTAGATTCTGATAAACGTGGCGAAAAATTGATTTAATGAATTCATATGAGAAATGATGAGGAAAGGATCATCCTTTTAATTTGTGATGGTCGTCCAGCGCAGATTCAGTTTTTTGCTTCTCTTCCTGTATTTTAATTTCGGATTTAATTTCTTCAGACGCCAGACTTGAAGTAATTATCTGCACTGCTCTGAAGTTGTTAAAGAATTCACGCGCAAAAACTCTTAAGACCGTATATGCCGGAATTCCAAGGATCATTCCAGGCACTCCTGCAGCAAATCCAGCTGCAAGTACAACTATGAATATTTCAAGAGGATGAGCTTTTACACTATTTGAGAAAATCACAGGTTGAAATACAACATTATCAATTGTATGTACTATTGCCTCAACAATTATCATGTAGGTAACCAATGGTATCACTACGGTATTAAAGTCCTGGTTCATATGTGAGGCAACACCCATAATTATTGCAATAAATAGCCCAAGCCAGGGCCCAACATAAGGAATAACATTTATGATTCCCAGAATCAATCCCATTACAAGCGCCTGCTGAAAATCAATACCTACAATTGTCATCCCAATGGTAACCAGAATCATAATACATGTGCTCTGTATCATTATCCCGATAAAATATCTTGTAAGAAGCCTCTTGATAGAATATAATGCGCGGGTTACATTGTCAACATATCTGTCCGGGACCCATATTAAAATAGATTCAAAAAATAAATGTTGGTCTTTAAGGAAAAAGAATGTAATAAATGTAATTGAAAAGACAGCCACCAGGATATTTCCGAGAATGCCTGCAAGTGAACCTATAAAATTCTGTAAAAGGTTTATATTCAGGACACCTGCCACTTTTGAAATTATATATTCCTGAAGAGATGTTTCTTTGGCAATATCTTTATTAAAGGCTCTGAACAGGTTCTCTACTTTTTTAATAGGACCTTCAACAATCTGGACAATTCTGCTGCTATCGATACTTGATAACTGATTTATCTGGCTTGTTACCAATGGGATGAATATGTAGAAGAACAGCACAATTATTCCCCATATTATCAAAAGGGTAAGAAATGCACCTATGGATCGGGGGAAATGCCATCTTCTTATTTTAATCTTGCAGAAAAGATCCACGAGCGGGCGTCCCATTATTGAAAAAACTCCCGATACAAGTATGTAAACAACAATTTCTCTGAAGTACCATATCCCGGCAAGAAATACCAGGATTCCGGCAAATATCAAGATATTTCTCAGGGTTGTTTTCATCAGTCAGGTTTTATTATACAAACCTAATTCAATTTTCTGAAAACTCATAAAAGATTATATCTCCGGATCACCTACTTCCGCTGACAAAAATACAAGAAATATATTGATTGTACTGTCATTATGTCGTGTAAAAACAAAATTATTATGCCATATTGACATATAATACAAATGGAACAGATATTGAAAACGTATAAATGAATTTAAAAAATAATGTTTAACAAATAAAATTTATAGGAGGACAAAGCCATGTTACCAATGATTACAAGAAGAAGTTACAAACCATTTTTATGGTCGAACTTATTTGATGATGATTTCTTTCCGGTTGTATCTCAGAGGAGTACTTCAATCCCGGCAGTAAATATCAAAGAAGATGAGAAGAGATTCGTTCTGGACCTTGCAGTTCCCGGAATTGATAAGAAAGATCTCAAGATTGAGATACATGAAGATGTACTTACAATATCTTCTGAGAACAATAAAGAAAAAGAAGAAACTCATGATGGTTTCAAAAGAAGGGAATTTAGTTACTCATCATTTTGCAGAAGTTTTTACCTTCCTGAAAATGTAAATAAAGATAAGATCGGAGCCAATTATAAAGATGGTATTCTTTCAGTTGAGCTTCCAAAAGAAGAAGAAGAAAAAGCAAAACTCAGCAGAGAGGTAAAGGTTTCATAAGCTCATAAAAGTAAGAATCCCGGCTAGTTACCGGGATTTTTACTTTTATCATCACATTGAGCTGTAACAAATGCTGCAAACCGTTTTCCATAATCCTTTAGTGCAAGGGACTTTTCATCCCCCGGAAAAAATTTCATTGCAGCAGTATCCTCGAATACTTTAAGTTTCAGGTTTCGCAAATTATCAATTATTATTCTTGGAGCTTCACCGCTCCATCCATATGATCCGAATGCACCTGCAATTTTGGATTTGTCTCTGAGAGGATTGATAAGTGAAAATAACTTATAAACCGGCAACAATGTATTCTGATTTATTGTTGGTGATCCGACAAGAATTGCATCAGATATCACAATTTCCGATTCAAGCTCTCCCATAGGAATAGTCTCAATATCTTTTAAAGTAATATTAATGTTTTCTGTCTCCCTCATGCCATCAGCAATTTGTTCTGCCATTAATCTGGTGTAGCCATAGGCCGAAACATAAGTAATAAGAACATTTTTCACACTACGGTCTGCAGTCAGCTTTACATATGCTTCAGATTCCCTTTCTGTCAAATCAACAATCTGCTTCCAGTTGTCTTTGTGGATAGGCCCGTGACCCGGACATATAATTGCGATATCAAGCGGTTTGATCTTTTCAATAGCTTTAAGGGCAAATCTGCTGAAAGGTTTGAGAATTATATCAAAATAGTACCTGAATGATTCCAGATATTCAGGAGAAAAATCATTGAACATATCCTGAGAACAAAANNTCAGGCCAGTGCAGATTTGGAGCAGAGATAAATTTCAAGGTCTTATTTCCAAGATCCAAAACATCACCATCCTTAACTACCAGTGAGTTAAAAGGACTATTTATTATGTCACCCAGATATCTTATTGCATTACCTGAGCCGACAACAACTGCAGATGGGGCAATTTCAAGCAATCTGGCTGTATTTCCGGAATGATCCGGTTCGGTATGGTCAAGTATAATATATTTAATTTCAGAAGGGTCTACAACAGATTGGAGTTTTTTGATATGTATGTCACTGAACTTTTCCTTTGATGCCTCAACTATAGTCTTTTTTTCAGCGTTTATGAAATATGAATTATATGTTGTACCATAGTCAGTATGCATTACGATATCAAAAGTCACAATATCATAATCCAGTACGCCAATCCATTTTACATCATCGGTCACATCAATGACCCTGTCATCCTTCATGATTTCTTTGTCGTTATTCATAATCAAATTCTGGCGATGATGCTTTTGTTGGCTCTTACATGCTGAAGAATAGGAATTTCAATCTCAGTTCCCACAGGAAGAAATATATCAACCCTTGAACCAAATTTAATAAAGCCCAGTTCATCTCCCTGGCGTACCTCCTGATCCTTCTTTGAATAGGTGACAATTCTTCTTGCCACGGCTCCTGCAATTTGTCTTACCAGTATCTCTACCCCATCGTGTGTTTCAATAACTATGCTACTTCTTTCATTAGANNTTACTATGCATATTGAAAGGAGACATAAATATTGAAACCTGCAGGCGATTATCCTTAAAATATTCAAGCTCTTCAGTCTCTTCAATCACTACTACTTTGCCATCGGCAGGAGAGTATACCAGATCGTGAACAGGTTGCAGAGTACGTACCGGGAGACGAAAGAAAAAAAGAATAAATACGTAGAATAATAATGAAAATATCAGAAATGCCCATTTGAAAAGGATGAGATCTGCCCAGAATATTTCAACAATAATATTTAAGGCCAGCAATAAAAGAAAACCATACAATAAAATCTTATAACCTTCCTTGTGAATACTCATTTATTAAAAATTTGCACAAAACTAATCAAGTCTTATCAATCATCCAAAAAGTGAGATATAAAGATAAACCAACGGGAAAGATATTATCACGCTGTCGAATCTATCGAGAAAGCCACCATGGCCTGGCATTATAGTCCCGGAATCTTTAACTCCCTGGCTCCTTTTAAGCATTGATTCCACCAGGTCTCCATATGTTCCTGCTATAGAAATAATTACAGATACAATGATCCAACCTTTCCTGTCGAGAACACCCAGCCAGCCCGATAATAGCCAGGCAATTGCAGCAGCGATTATCACTCCTCCAAAAAATCCTTCCCACGATTTTTTTGGAGAGATACGTTCCAGCAGTCGATGCTTACCGAACGTGATACCGATAAGATAAGCTGCCGTGTCATTTGCCCAAAGCAGAATAAAAAAGCCAAGAATTATTCCGGGAGAAAATTTAATTGAACTATGGGGCAATATCGAATCGAGACCAGTCCGTGAAAAAGCTGCAAAAGGTAACATAGAAAAAGGAATTGCTGTATAAAGCACAGAAAAGAACGTATGCGCCAGTGAATCAAAGGGTTTCTCCTGCTTTCTATAAAGTTCAATTACCATGATCATAGACATCATTGGTATCAGGATAAGTAAGTAGCTCAAAGAGATTTCCCCGGCAGCAATCAGAGTTGAAAGAATATATGCTGTAAGACCAGTTAACATTCCTGTAATCATTTGTGGTCTGACACCTGTGTTTCTTATCATCAGATAGTATTCGTATTGTGTACCGGCTAAAAGTATAAGTCCAGTCAAAAAAAATGAGATTGGGTGAAGCCAGAATCCACCAATAATAAAAAGTACGATCCAAACACCTGTCAAAGTCCGTCTGAAGAAATTTTCCAAGACTTAAAATCTTTTAATAGTTATTTTTCGCGCAAAACAGTGTCTTCTTTTCCTCTGTCGGCTGCCGGGAAACTACTTTCTGCTGTTTTGTGGTAACACATAGTACCTTTATCAACTCCGATTCAATGGTCTTACTCTTTAACCTTAGGCTTTCTTGGAGGTTTTTTAAGATCATTTTTACCCTTTTCAGATGAATCGGATTTCCTTTTGTTCTTAACCTTTTTCTCTGAAGATGGAGTATCATTATTATCTGCTTTCTCTGCTTTATCTTCTTTTACCGATTGAGTAAGCTTTTGTTCAGCCTCCAATTCAGCCTCTTTTATCAGATCGGCTTTTCTTTTTCCAAATATCCGTTCAAGATCCTCACTGAAGATAACCTCTTTTTCCAGAAGTAGTTCTGCAAGCACTGTAAGCCCCTTAATATTGTTTTTCAATACATCAACTGCTCTCACATAAGATTCTTCAATTATATCCTTGACTTCTCTGTCAATAAGTTCTGCNNCTTATATTACCTACCTTTTCGCTCATTCCAAAATAAGAAACCATTGCATATGCCTGCTTTGTAATCTTTTCAAGATCACTTAAAGCGCCAGTTGAAATTTTGC
Source organism: Bacteroidales bacterium (assembly GCA_003155705.1). Lineage (GTDB taxonomy): Bacteria > Bacteroidota > Bacteroidia > Bacteroidales > VadinHA17 > LD21. The sequence continues at coordinate 14,084 of PMEC01000048.1, read as the reverse complement.
CAAAAACAAGTTTTTCAGCAGCTCTTCCTCCCAGAGCGTAGGCCATCTCATCAAGTATTTGTTCACGCGTGGTAAGCTGTCTCTCCTCAGGCAGATACCAGGCTGCACCAAGAGCCCTGCCGCGTGGTATGATGGTAACTTTTACCAGCGGGCTGGCATGTTCGAGCAGCCAGCTTACCGTAGCATGACCTGCTTCGTGATAGGCAATCGTTTTCTTTTCAACAGGAGAAATAATTTTACTTTTTCTCTCTAGTCCACCTACTATCCTGTCTATAGCATCAAGAAAATCTTGTTTCTCAACTACAGTTTTGTTCTTGCGTGCAGCAATTAATGCTGATTCGTTGCATACGTTTGCAATATCAGCACCGGAAAAACCGGGTGTCTGCTTGGAGAGAAAAACTATATCAAAATCTTTCTCGAGCTTTATGGGACGAAGATGCACCTTAAATATAGCTTCTCTCTCCTTAATGTCAGGAAGTTCAACATGTATCTGGCGGTCAAAACGGCCAGCACGAAGCAAGGCCCTGTCAAGTATATCAGCTCTGTTGGTGGCTGCCAGAATTATGACTCCCATATTAGTCCCAAAGCCATCCATTTCAGTAAGCAGTTGATTGAGAGTATTTTCCCTTTCATCATTTGATCCAAAATTGGGATTACGGCCTCTGGCACGTCCGACAGCATCTATCTCGTCAATGAAAACTATACAAGGAGCTTTTTCTTTTGCCTGTTTAAAAAGATCCCTTACTCTTGATGCTCCAACCCCCACGAACATCTCTACGAAGTCGGAACCGGATATTGAGAAAAACGGAACATTGGCTTCACCGGCAACAGCTTTGGCTAATAATGTTTTGCCAGTTCCCGGAGGGCCAACAAGTAAAGCACCTTTGGGAATTTTGCCGCCAAGATTGGTATATTTTTTCGGGTTCTTAAGGAAATCGACAATTTCCATTACCTCAGTCTTTGCCTCTTCTAGTCCGGCAACATCATTAAAATTTAGCTTTATATTGGTATCCTTATCAAATATCTGGGCACGTGATTTTCCAACACTGAAAATGCCTCCGGCACCACCGGCACCACCTCCGGCCATTCGCCTCATAAAAAACAACCATAATATAAGGAAAAATGCCAATGGCAGGACCCAGCCAAGTATCTGGCCAAAGTAATCATTGCGCGTAATAGATTCCGGGTAAAGAAAATCCTTGTCTTCCGGGTACCCAGCATTTCTCTGGGTATCAGAAATCATCGTTTCGAATTTACTTAAATCGCCTATATTAATAGTGTAATTAGGTTTGGGAGCAGAAAAGCCCAATCCGTTTCCCGGTTTTGCCAGATCAGGATATCTGTTTGATTCAATAGCTTCTTTTTTAAGATAGATTTCAGCCTTTTCTTTGTTAACGACGATGATTTTTTCAATGTCCTTATGCTGGATCATCTCTTTAAGCTGTCCTGTCGTAGCTTTGGGGACACTCTTTCCGCTCGATAAAACCTGAAATATAATTATCGATACAGCGATTATCGCAAATATCCAGTTAGAGTTAAACTTGGGTTTAATATTAATATCAGGTTTCTTCTCGGAATTCTGATTTATATTGTTATCTTCTGCCATAAATTATTATCTTACAATTTGTTGTCATCCAGTCTTTCAATATTTGAATCTGCCCAGAGAGATTCCAGACTGTAAAAATTCCTCTGTTCTTCCTGAAAAATATGAACTATCACATTACCATAATCAATGAGAACCCAGAAACAATTCTCCAGCCCTTCCCTGTGAAAAGGTTTTTCACCTGTTTCCTTTCGTACTATATCCTCAACAGAATTACTAATGGAATCAACATGTGTCCCGGAATTTCCGTGACATATTACAAAATAATCAGTGATTCTGTTTTCAAGTTTCCTAAGATCCAGCTTAAGAACATTTTGTCCTTGCTTTTCAAAAATACCTTTTATCACGCTATCCAGCAGGACTTCAGTTCCATCTGATCTTTTTTTCATCAATAATTATTAGTTAGTAACGCAGCCGCAAAAGTACAAACATTTATCTGTATTTTTGTAACAGTCATTTACATTTTACAATTAGGATGCCAATTTGACCTGTATATGTAAAATACGACATTAATTTATTTTTTCAAAGTGTATTTCATTGATTATAATGATTATAGGTTCAAATATTATTTTTCAGGAAAATCTGTCATCATCCAACTCTCATGCAACTGCGCTTCTAAAGAAAAACAAAGTCCGGGAAGGGACAATAATACATACTAACTATCAGACCGATGGCCGGGGCCAGGGAGGAAACACCTGGGAGAGCGAGGACGGGAAGAATCTGTTAATCAGTCTGATACTATATCCTTTCATGATCAAACCATCGGATCAGTTTATAATTTCGAAAACAATATCACTGGGAATCTGTGATTATCTCCGACAGTACACTGCTAATATTTCAATAAAATGGCCAAATGATATCTATGTAAAGAATGACAAAATAGCAGGGATTCTGATCGAGGCATCCATCATCCGGAATAAAATAGAAAATGTAATTGTTGGGATAGGCTTAAATGTAAATCAGAATATATTTAAAAGTGATACACCAAATCCGGTTTCATTAAATTTGATCACAGGAGAAATTTACAATATTGAAGATTGTCTTAAAAATCTGGCTAATAACCTTGACAGGAGATACAAACAACTTCTTTATGAAGATAGAGAAGAAATTGATAGAGAATACCTGAGAAATCTTTACAGGGTTGGAAAATGGAGCAGCTTTTGTGATGTAAACGGATCATTCGAAGGAAAAATAATTTCAGTCGCTCCTGGTGGGCATTTGCAGGTTGAGGATCGACGTGGAAGGATATATAAATATGGTTTTAAAGAGGTTAGTTTCCAGTAGATTTGACATTCCACTTTTCAAACTTTTCCATTTCTGAAATAAGTTTCTCCAATAAATTCTCTATAGGTCCTGATGCCACCATTTTCAGGAAAGGATTAAGCTCAGCTGTCAGATTTAGCCTGATCTCTGCCAGTTCTCTCTCATCCACTGTGATATGAACATACAGTTTAAAGTCATTTTTTTGAAGTGCATCCCCGGAATAGGCAACAAAAGAATACGGATTTTTTTCAGTCAGGTTTACACTTGCCTTGCCGATTGGAGGAACCTGAAAGCTGCAACTATCAGATGACGCCTGCCAGTTATTTATGTTTCCAGTTGGAATGAACTGTTCAAAATTTCTGATGTCTGTAATAAAATTGAATATATCAGCAGGTGTACAGGATAGTTTACCAATCCTGCTTTCAAAGTTTAAACTATTTGCCATAATTAATCTTCATTTTACCAGTTTTGATGAACTCTTCTATTGCGGTTGATTTCAGATACCCCAAATAGAGGGATCCATTTTCCATTTCTTTAAAGTATCGACTTCGGTTTGTCCAATGTATCCCGATCCGACAGCAATTTCAACCAGGGTGTCGTAATTACTCAGAGTATGAAGTGAACACTTTTCCGAAGCAAAACCTTCTGTAGCCTTATGGAATCCATAAGTAAATATTGCAATCATACCCAGAACATTACAGCCAGCTTCCCTTAAGGCTCTCACTGCATTCAGACTGCTTCCACCTGTTGAAATAAGATCTTCAATTACTACCACTTTTTGTCCCCTTTCATAATATCCTTCAATCTGGTTTCCAAGTCCATGACTTTTGGCTTCAGATCTCACATAGATAAAAGGTAATCCAAGTTTATCAGCTGCAAGAGCTCCATGGGCAATTGCACCAGTTGCTACTCCTGCTATTAGTTCTGCATCAGGATAGAGTTCGCTGACGATTGAGGCAAATAAATCGCGGATATAAGATCTGACGACCGGATATGAAAGAGTTTTGCGATTATCACAATAAATTGGTGATTTCCATCCGGAAGCCCATGTAAAAGGATTTGANNTACGGCTTATTCCATAAATTTCATGATACAAATGAGCTTTATAAATTAATTTCCGGCTTCCAGTCTGACAAGGGGATCTCATCTATAAATATTTACGGACCTGATATTAAATTTATCTGGAAGATATTCAGGATCTATTTCACTGAGGTTGAAGCCGCTGGTGGTCTTGTTAAACATGCTTCAGGAAAATATCTTTTTATTGAAAAGAACGGAAAGTGGGATCTGCCGAAAGGACATATTGAGCATGGAGAATCTCCTGAAGAGTGTGCAGTCAGGGAGGTTCATGAAGAATGTGGAATCAGCAATCACAAAATTATCAAACCGATACAGCCAAGTTACCACACATATATGTGGGAGGGAATTTCTTATCTTAAAAAAACACACTGGTTTTTAATGAGTTATGACGAGGAGATTATCTTCAATCCTGAGACTGAAGAAGGTATTACACGCGTCGAATGGTTATGGCCGGATGAAATCAGTAAAATAAAGAGTACAGCATGGCTCTCGCTTGCAGATCTTATAAACTCATCTGTCCTCAGAACCTGAACGGGTTGGATCAGCTAAAAGTATTTTATTTATTGTAAGCTCAAGATCCTCTGATGGATAAGGACATGGATCAGCAATTATTTGACCCTTTCGATCAATAAGAAGAAAAGAAGGATACATTTTAATCTTATAATTAAATTCAAGTTTCTCTTTTTTTGATCCGTCAAGAAAGATCCATTTAAATCCGCGGTTTATCAGGGACTGGGAAGAAGACTTGAAATCCTTATCAGTAAGTATAATAACTATCTGAACATCATTAATGTACTTTTGTCGCCACAGATTTATTCTTCCCATCTCCATCAAGGTAACCTGACTATCTGATCTGCCNNTCAGAATTAGCTAATAAAAAATCTGGTGGATAGTTGCCAGGCAAAGAGTTATCAATTTCTCCGAGCACTTCTGATGCAATGTTTTTTATAAAAATGGTTGCGCCCTCCGATTGCATTAAAGAAATAATTTTTCGCACATTTTCACCAGGGAGATTTCGATTATAATAATCAGCATAAAGATTCAGGAGAATAACAAAATCTACAAGTTCAGTATTTGTAATCCTGACATCCCGTAGAATTACCGATCTTAACTCAGTGAAAGAAGCTGTTGCAACTGCAAGGTTGAATTGGTCCTTTAATTGACCTGAAGATATCTTACTGAAGCAGCCGGAAAACATCTGCTCTGCAAGATCAAAAAATGCCTGGTTTCCGGAATTAAAACCAGCGCCTATGAATTCTGTCGCTTTGTTAAGATCCTGTGTGGAAGAAGAACCTATAAGATTTAGCATCATCATCCTGCATTTAATATAATCATAATAAAAAGAAGGTTCTTTGACCTCCCGATATTTATCAAGTTTAGCGATGATCTGCGCTATTTCTTCTTTTTTGTAATTTTTGAAAACACGGTCGGCAACAAGATTAAAAACCGGATTAAAATCATAATCAAAAGCTCTGATAAGATTATTTACATCCTGCTTATTATTAATTACCTCAGGAATCAATTCAGTTTCCATGAAAAATGGATTTTGTTCTTCATTCCCGGGTTTGGCGACATAATCCGGCAAAAGAAGCTCATAACGTGCACTATCAGTCACATACAGATTAAGATTATAAATTCCGGTTTTAATGAAGATTATTTCATTTTTTTCATAAGGAATAGAGCATGAAAATGTTCCTTTTTCATCACAAATAATATTCATCAGGGGTTTTGGTCTTTTGGTTATCGGATCAGTTTGAAAATAAATTCTCAGTTCAGCATTCTTATATCCTGAACCAGACCCACTTAAAAAAAGAGTTTGTCCACTGACAGAAGAGAAAAATAAAAGGATAATAAAAGAAAACACGGATTTATAGATCTTCATCCCTTTTGTAATCTTTAAGATTTAGAGAAGCAGGCACAAACCTGGAAGCGTTGCCTCCGCTTCGTATTATATCTCTGACAATTGTTGAGTTAATATGTGAATGTTCCGGAACTGTCAAAATAAAAACCGACTCAATATCAGGCGCCATTACCTTATTAACCTGGGCTATAGCTCTTTCAAATTCAAAGTCTGCAGCCGTTCTCAGACCTCTGAGAATAAAATCCGCACCATTCTTTTTGCAGTAATCGACAGTAAGTCCTTCATAATGATCGACTTTTACCCTTGGTTCATTCTGAAAGACTTTATTGATCATTTTTTTTCTGGTTTCAACTGAATAAAAGCTCTTTTTCAGAGCATTAGCACCAACGGCAATAATTATCTCATCGAACATGCCTAGGGCGCTCTTTACGATCGCTTCATGACCTATTGTGATCGGGTCGAATGATCCGGGAAAAACTGCTATTTTTTTCATTTTTTTTTTTGAGGGATTTCAGTCAAAAGATATTTTCTTTGGATTCCTGACTTTCTGTTTAAGAAGTGAAAGTTCAAGCACATCCATTATTGACTTAACATAGCTAAACTTTAATCCATGAATATAAATCTCTTTTATATCCTCAACATCTTTCCTGTTCTCTTCTGAAAGAATTATCTCCTTTATGCTTGCTCTTTTTGCGGCCAGTATTTTTTCTTTTATTCCTCCCACAGGCAGAACCTTACCACGGAGAGTAATTTCACCGGTCAGGGCAATATATTTCTTTAGCTTTCTCTGAGTGAACGCTGAAGCAATTGAAACAGCCATTGTTATTCCGGCGGACGGCCCGTCCTTTGGAATTGCCCCTTCGGGCACGTGAATATGGATATTCCACTTCTCTGAGAAATTATCAGGAAGTTCAAGCATTTCGGCATTCGCTTTCAGGTATTCAAGGGCAATAACGGCTGATTCTTTCATGACATCCCCAAGATTTCCGGTAAGAGTAAGTTTACCAGTACCTTTACTGATGCTTGTTTCAACAAAGAGTATCTCGCCTCCGGCAGCCGTCCAGGCTAATCCGGTGACAACTCCGGCCTGGTCATTTCCGGCATATAGATCGCGGGTATATTTTGGAGGTCCCATCGTTTCAATAAGAACTTTTTCTGTTAATCCGGCGATATAAACCGAATCTGAAGCAATATCTTTTGCTCTTACTCTGACAATTTTAGCGAGACGTTTGTCAAGCTCGCGTACGCCGGATTCCCTGGTATATTTCTCTATCAATACCTCCATTATTCTACGATCAATCTTGAGCTGATCTGCATTAACTCCGTGATTTTCAAGCTGTTTTGGAAGTAAATGTCGTTTTGCAATCTCCAGCTTTTCCTCTACAAGGTAACCTGTAATCTCAATAAGCTCCATTCTGTCACGTAATGCAGGGCTGATAGTTGACAATGTATTTGCTGTAGCAATGAAGAGCACTTTTGAAAGATCAAATTCCATTTCAAGGAAATTATCGAAGAACGTGCTGTTTTGTTCAGGGTCAAGAACTTCCAGAAGAGCAGAAGATGGATCTCCTCTGAAATCCTGACCTACCTTATCTATTTCATCCAGAATATAGACTGGGTTAGATGAGCTTGCTCTTTTAATATTCTGAATTATTCGACCAGGCATCGCGCCAATATAAGTTTTACGATGACCGCGAATTTCTGCCTCATCGTGAAGTCCGCCTAATGACATTCTGACATATTTTCTGCCAAGTGCTTTAGCAACAGATTTTCCCAGAGATGTTTTTCCCACTCCGGGAGGACCATAAAGACATAATATTGGCGATTTTAGGTCACCTTTTAGTTTTAGAACCGCGAGATGTTCAAGTATTCTTTCTTTTACTTCATCAAGTCCAAAGTGATCATTATCAAGAACACGACGTGCATTATTAAGATCAAGATTATCGTTTGTAAACTCATTCCATGGCAGATCAAGAAGGGTCTGAATATAATTAACCTGAACAGAATATTCTGCTGCTGCCGGATTCAGCCTGTGGAGTTTATCAAGTTCCTTCTCGAAAACTTTCTTAACCTCATCATTCCATTTTTTTGACTCGGCTTTTCTTTTGTATTCCTCAATTTCTTTCTCAGCCGGATTTCCACCGAGCTCGTTTTGGATTGTTTTCATCTGCTGGTGCAGCAGGAATTCGCGCTGTTGCTGGTCGAGATCGCTTTTTACCTTTGATTGTAATTCACTCTTAAGTTCAAGAATCTGAATCTCCTGGACAAGAAACTCCAGGAGCATATAACCTCTGTCGCGCATATTACTGACCTCCAGCAGTTTCTGTTTATCCTGGATCTTAATGTCAGTGTTTGAGCAGATAAAATTAATAAGGTATGTATTGTTCTCAATATTTTTAATAGCAAATGAAGCTTCAGGACTAATATTTGGGTTTAGTTTAATAATCTTAAGTGACAAATCTTTAAGTGACCCGACAATTGTATCAAAATCCTTGCTGATAAACTCTGATTTAATTTCCGGCAATGGTTTCACCTTTGCAAGGAAATAGGGATCATCAGATACCATTTCTTTGAGCATCATTCTTTTTCTTCCCTGGATTATGGCAGTGGTTGAGCCATCAGGCATTTCAAGAAGCTTCACAATCTGGCCTATTGTCCCTATAGGATGCAGATCTTCAAACCGTGGATTTTCTGTATCCGGATCTTTTTGTGCTGTTGTACCGACAATTTTGTCTGTCCTGTAGACTTCTCTTATAAGCTGTATTGATTTTGGCCTCGCAATTGCAATGGGGAGCACTACACCCGGGAAAAGAACAGTATTCCTGAGAGAAAGAACAGGAATAACTTCCGGAACCTCCATATCCTCTAATTCCACATCATCTCCATCGGCTATAATTGGTATAATATCTCCCTCTCCATCAATAATATCTGGAATTAAAATACTGCTTGTCGGTTTCCTGAATTTTTTATCCATGCTTCTGTTTGCGTGCTAAAATTACATATTTCTTAATAAACCTGAAAATCAATTGACCAGGTTGATCTGCAATCACTGTGCCAAAATAGTCAAAGACAAAAAAAAGCCCCAAATTAATGGAGCTTTATTTAACCAAAAGGTCATTATTTCTTCTTCCCAACGTGATCTTTATAACGATTCATGAATTTATCGACCCTGCCTGCCGTATCAACCAGTTTCATTTTTCCTGTATAAAAAGGATGCGACGTATTTGAGATCTCGAGTTTAATCAGAGGGTACTCATTTCCATCTTCCCACTTAATATTTTCTTTTGAAGGGGCAGTTGTTTTACTCAGAAAAGAATAACCATTTGACATATCCTGAAACACCACTAATCTGTAATTGCCCGGATGTATTCCCTTTTTCATTGCTCGCTATTTTTATTATCTCTAAATATCAATACTATACCTAATATTAGGGTTTGCAAAAGTAGTTAACATTTTTCAAAATGCAAATGTAAATTAAAAATTATTAAATGATCGATTCAAATTATTGACCAGGATGAAGTCTTTCAGATATCTCCTCCTTATACATCCTGAATGCCAGTTCTGAATTAATCATAAACCTGTATGTAACATGCGTTTTAACTTTTGAAGCTCCGAGGGCTTCATATATTGCAATCATTTTAGGATTGAAATCGCCCACCCAGGAAAGTTCCAATTCCTTATACCATTGCTTGTTCCTGAAAACATTATATAACTGAAGAAATATTGTGGATTCAATACCGCTGTTCTGATACGAAGGATTAACTCCTCCTGCAACTGCTCTCATCCTTGTCATTTTATGAGTTAATTTAAAAAAAATGAATCTCAATTTATTCCAAAGATGCATTCTGCCATTGAAATGTTTAATTATTTGATTAAGATCGGGATACAAAATAAAAAATGCGATTGGTTTGTCATAATAATAAGCAAACCAGATAAGATCCTCATCAATAAAAGCTTTAGTTTTTCTTATGGACTCCGCCAGAAAGGCCGGGTCTAGCGGAGTAAAATCTTCTTTGAAGACAGACCATGTAGAGTTATAAATCTCAACAATGTCATTAATATAACGATTTTGATCACTAAACTCAAAATGGCGAAAAGAGTAACCGGGTCTTTTTGACAGCCAATCGGCGATCTTCATCATACGTACAGGAAATTCTACAATCTTATCATCAATCCCACGAACAGTCTTGTGGTAAGAATATTGTTCAAAATATTTTTTAAATCCATAGTCCTCGAAAAAGTGCTGGTAGTATCTTTTATTATATGGCATTCCGAAACCCTGCTGCATGAATCCATCTACAAGAAGTCCCCAGTTTAAATTATTCTCTCCAAAATTAATCGGTCCGTCCATCGCCTCCATTCCATTTGATGCCAGCCAGTTCTTTGCTATATCAAACAGCATGAATGCAGCATCCTTATTATCAATAACTTCAAAATATCCTATTCCTCCAGTAAGCTGGCTGTTTGCTTTAGATCTTAAATGATCGATAAAGGCAGCAATGCGGCCAATTGTTAACTGTTTACTATCTTTCAATATCCAGCGGATAGCCACTCCGTGAATAAAGGTCGGATTTCCTGAAGGGTCAAAGACAGCTTCAACCTCATTATCCAGAGGAGCGATCCAGTCAGGATCGTCTCTGTACAATTCCTTAGGGAATCTTATAAACTCTTTTTTATCAGTCGTTTCTTTTACTTCGAAAATCTGCATTTGCCAGTAAATTGTGTCTGTTTAATTATGTATTAACAGCCCCAGCTTTAATATCATCAATAAAATTTAACAATGAAAGAAAACAAAGATAGGTGATTTTCCAAAAATTGATTTTAAACACCTGCCGACCTTACATAATGTTGATTATTTTGTGGTCTATCAGAACGAAAAGTATTGTTATAAGAATACAGTAGACAGAGTATACTTTAAATGGAATATATTCCACAGGTTTAATTTTCATTTTTATCCAGACATAACCTGCAAGGAAGATCTTTTCAATACAATAGACTATTAATGTAGCAAGGGCAACACCGACAGTTCCCTTATAGTGAGCCAACCAGATACTGAGAGGAATATTAATCGCAAGTTCAAGGACAGCAGCAATTAGTGTTATATGTGTCTTTTTTCTTCCAATGACTATAGTTTGTGGAAAGACCAGTCTCGGAATTATCAATAGAGTATAAATCATGAATACGTCAGCGCTTCTGAGGAATTCTACTCTGAACATCCTCGGATAAATCCATTTGGCAAACAACAGCATAAACATTGCCGTCGGGAAGAGCAGATGCATCAATCGTTTGGATTTAGCTTTGATCTTAGCAAGAGACTCCTTCATTTGTACTCGTGTAGAAAACTCGGGAAGCATTGCATTGCTTAATCCATTTGCAAGGGCTAAAACCAAGGGAAATTCTTTAGCTCCATATCTGAAGATAGCGAAAGTTGCTTTGTCATTAAAAACAGTCAAAATAATTAACCCGTCAATATACTGAGCAGATCCGCTTATCAGTGAAGTAATTATTAGGGGGAAAGCAAGATAAAGGTGTTCTTTCATAAACTGATATGATATTCTCATTTCAGTATACCTCCTGAGAAGTATTATCAGCCATATCCACCTTATGAAGGTTATTCCCAACAGGCCATAAACTGACCAGATAATTTCCTTTCCCAAAATAAACGGTACAAGAATCAGTATAAGCTGGGCAATGTATGTTATTAGTCCATACTGTATTATTCGGTGAGATCTGTTGTTAAGAAGATAAATATATTCAATAAGGCAAACCGGATTACTCAGGAGAAGGTAAAGTAGAAGAAGATTTACGTAGGGCACATCCCCAGAGAAATATCCCTTAACGGAATGTCCCAAAGCGAAAAACAGAAGACTGAAAAAACATAATAAAATGAAAGCGTTAAATATCTCCGGAGATTTTCCTTCTCCGTTCTCTCCCATTCTTCTATAAGTTTTATTTCTGTGATATAATGGCAGTAAAGACTGAATTATTCCAGTCACCCAGAAAAAGCTGATAAGACTTGAAACGAAAAGGAATGATTCCCATGTACCTATTTCTGCACGGGTGAGTTGACTTTTTGCGAAGACTATACTGACAATGAGGAAGATAATAAATCTCAGCAATTGGAAAAACTGCAATCCTGAAATGTTATCTATTATTTTTATTTTCCTCAAAACTTTGAAAAAAGTTTAGTTCTTCCCAGTAGCTCTTTTTGGTGCTAAACCTACACCAGATCGGTTCGTGTTTTCTAGAACCGCTCAAAGATAGTAATTGATCCCTACTAAGAGAAAATAAATTTAAAATTTTGTATAGTGAAATTTTTGATCTTATTTTGCATTCCGAAAACGGTGGATGTAGTTCAGTCGGTTAGAACGTCGGATTGTGGTTCCGAAGGTCGTGGGTTCGAATCCCATCTTCCACCCATCAAAAAGTCCGTTCCGAAAGGAGCGGATTTGTTTTTTCCTGCGTTAAAAGCCTGCTTTTGTAAGCAAGGAAAAACAAAGACGATTTTGCCGCAGGCAAAAAGGACTTTTTTGATGAAGTTAATCCTACAGGGTTCGCCATCGAAGCAAAGTGAAGATGGCAATCCCATCTTCCACCCCATGTTTTTTCAAGTTTCTTATTATCAAAAACTTGAAAATTCAAATATGGATCCAGCACCAAAATTTGGTGCAATCTGCGCCAAACCTGATCTCAGAAAGTTTCTGCCATTTGAAGACATGTACCCGTATAAAAGATCAAAAATAGATTGTAAATCATCAGCCAAAAGTTTACCAGTGAAAGTTTAAATTTAAAGTGTGATTTTAGAAAAAATGCAGAACACTAAACCACACAAAAGAAGAAAGAGGAGAACAAAACCCAGAGTGTAGCTCAATAATCACTTAATCCTGAATGGTTTCACTTTCCAAATCTTTTCGCAATAATCCTGGATGGACCGGTCAGATGAGAATTTGCCCATCCTGGCCACATTCATTATAGCCATCCTGTTCCATTCAGAGGTGTTTTTCCAGGTTTCAGCAACCAGGTCCTGGCAGGCAATGTACAATGGATAATCAGCCAAAAGCATATACGGATCATGCCACAACAGATTGTCAGTGATGAGTTTAAACAGGTTGCCATCGCCTTTGGAGAAACAACCTGAATTAATCACGTCTATCACTTCGTGCAACTCATCGTTATGATCGTAAATAAAGTGCGGGTTGTACCCATTACGTGTTGATTCTTCAACCTGGGCAGCAGTGAGGCCAAACAGGAAGAAATTATCGTCACCCACTTCTTCCCGAATCTCGACATTAGCCCCATCAAGCGTGCCGATGGTGAGGGCACCATTCATAGAAAACTTCATGTTGCCTGTGCCACTGGCTTCTTTGCCCGCTGTTGATATCTGTTCTGAAAGGTCTGCCGCCGGGTAAATATGCTGCGCATTGGTTACGTTAAAATCGGGGAAGAAAACCACCTTGAGTCTATCTTTCACATCAGGATCGCTGTTTATCACATCACCCACCGAGTTGATCAGCTTGATCATAAGTTTAGCGATATGATATCCAGGTGCTGCCTTTCCACCAAAAATGAATGTACGAGGCACAATATCAATTGACGGATTATGCTTAATACGCAAATAAAGCGTAAGGATATTCAGTACATTAAGATGTTGCCTTTTATACTCATGAATTCGCTTTACCTGTATATCAAACATTGATGAAGGATTAACGATAATTCCTGTCCTTTCTTTTATTAATGTTGCGAGGTGTAACTTATTATCCAGTTTTACATTCCTGAATTGTTCTCCGAAAGCAGCATCGCCGGCAAAAGGTTCCAGCTTACGCAGTTCATCAAGCTTGCCGGGCCATGTATCACCAATTGAATTTGTAATCAGCTTCGTTAATCCCGGATTACTTAATACAATAAAGCGACGCGGTGTTACTCCATTGGTAACATTATGGAAGCGTTGCGGGAACATTTCTACCCAGTCGGGTAACACTTGTTGCTTAAGAAGTACGGAATGCAATGCTGCCACTCCGTTAATAGCACAGCTGCCAACACAAGCCAGGTTGGCCATTCGAATATATTTTCCTCCTGTCTCATCAATGATAGACATGCGCGATAGCTTGCCTTCATTACCCGGGAATTGCTTGTTTACTTCCTGCAGAAAGCGGAAATTAATTTCATAAATAATCTCCAGCACGCGGGGAATCAGGTATATGAAGAGGCCTACAGACCACTTTTCTAATGCTTCTGGAAGCAAGGTATGATTTGTATAACTAAATGTTTTGCAAGTTG
>PMEC01000036.1 GCA_003155705.1 Bacteroidales bacterium | reverse complement strand
TTTTTGAGCGAACCAGGGAGGAACTCAGAAACGGGAAAGGAGTAAAGCTTGCATTGTCTGATGGTTACAAACGTGCCTATCCTGCAATTATTGACTCAAAAGCCACTACTCTCCTTACAGGTATCGTACTTTACGTCTTCGGCCAGGGTCCGATAAAAAGTTTTGCCACAACTCTTATTATTGGTATTATGACCTCAATATTTGCTTCTATATTTATTACAAGACTTATTTATGAGGCTCTTCTGAAAAGGAACACAACTCTTCACTTCTCCATCAAAATGACCGCTAATGTTTTCAAAAATACCAAGATTGATTTTATCGGAATGAGAAAATATTTTTATATAATTTCAAGCTTGATCATTTTGTCTGGTATAGTTTCATTATCAGTAAGAGGACTTAATCCGGGTATAGACTTTACAGGAGGACGTACATTTGTAGTAAGATTTGATAAACCGGTAATTACCGAAGACATAGCGGCAAAACTAGCCATTCCATTCGGTGAACTTCCACAGGTTGTCACCTTCGGAAGTGAAAATCAGGTCAAGATAACCACCAAATACAAGATCAATGAATCAGGGGCTGAAAATGAGGTTGATGATAAATTATATGAAGGGTTAAAAGATATAGTTGGTGGAAATATCAGCAAGGATGTTTTTCTCAATACATATATTAAAAGTTCTGAGACAGTTGGTCCTGTTGTGGCAGCCGATATCAAGATCAACGCTTTCTATGCAGTTGGTATTGCGCTTATTCTCATATTCCTTTATATATTCATGAGATACAAATATTGGCAGTATGGATTTGGAGCGGTAGCCTCTCTGTTCCACGATGTGTTGCTTGTACTGGGAGTTTATTCATTACTTTGGGGCCATATGCCATTCTCAATGGAAATCGACCAGGCATTTATTGCAGCGATCCTTACTGTTATCGGGTACTCCGTAAGCGATACAGTAATCGTATTCGACAGGGTAAGGGAGTTCCTTCCTTTATACCGTAAACGTCCTTTTAAAGAAGTCCTTAATATTGCTTTGAATGCAACACTGAGCAGAACTATAAACACTACATTTGCTGTGATTCTCACAATACTTGCCATGTTTTTCTTTGGAGGAGCAGTAATACGTGGATTCATGTTTGCTCTTCTTATCGGGATCGGAACTGGAGTTTATTCATCCGTTTTCGTTGCAACAGCATTGATGTATGACACATCCAAAAAAGGACATGTTCAGGAAGAACCAAAAGCAGTAATTAATGCTTAAAATGATGTAAAAATATTTTAAAAGGCTGTCAGACTGGCAGCCTTTTTTTATGACCCTGCTTTCTTATTAGTTGCCATTACCATCTTAACCTTTAACCTAGTGCCTATTTCCAGGACATCAATAACATCCTGGACAGACAAAGTGTTTTCAAATCTTAGAACTATAGTTGGCTCCTGGATGGAAACTATTCTGGATTTCAGAATTGGTTCAATCTGATCGAAACTGATCTGTTGATTATCTATAAAATATCTTTTATCTTTTGTAACTGAAAGAGTTACCTGTTGTTTACTGAGAGTCTGGGCAGCTTTCGATGATGGTAAAAGAAGCTTAATGACATTAGGATTGCTTAAGGTTGAAACGATAAGAAAAAACAACAGGAGGAAGAACATTATATCGTTCAAAGATGAAGTGCTTACCTCCGGTTTAAAATGTTTGTTTCTCTTAATATTCATCCTATAAAACTTTTACAATCTCATTTACCTGCCTTTGCAGATTTATTGAGAAACGGTCTATCATCATCTGGAGATAATGATAACAACTATAGGCAATTACTCCGACAATTAATCCTGTTCCGCTGCAGATCATTTTCTGATATAGTCCACCTGCAATAATTCCGATACTTATATTATCAGCCAGTGATATATTATAAAAGATTTTTATTACCCCCGAAATAGTACCAATGAAACCAAGCATAGGGGCGACACCTGCAATGATTCCCAGATAACCTGTATCCTTTTCCATCATTGCAATCTCAATATTTGTGGTAGATTCCATATAGCCTTCAGTCTCTTTTACTGTTTTGCCTTTCTGGCTCAGACCGCTTTCAAGAATTTTCCCAAACGATGACTTATCGCTCCTGGCGTACATCAATGCTTTATCAGAACTATTATTTCTTAGCTCATTCAATATTCTCGTGACAACATTTTGATCAATAAAAGCGGCTTTTCGGATGTATAAATATCTTTCAATAAAAAGGTACACACTTAGTATTGATAGGAGTATAATGGGGATCATTATAAATCCGCCTTTCATAAGCAATTCTGCAACATTATTAACTGAGTTTGTATCAGTCAAATGTGTTTGCTCGATCACCGGTATTAAATAAGTGTAAAACATATCTAAATTCTTATTTGGCTAGCAAAATTATTTAATGTTCAGAGCTTACAAGAAACGATAATCGGTTTTTTTTAGTACTGACTATTTATTTATCAACAAAAAGTACTTTATCAGTTACTCAATCGTATTATTGATGCATCAATACTATTACAACTTTTAAAGACAATTAAGATTAATCTTATTAACTTTGTAAAATAAAATGAAAAGATGGGGACAATTTTATTTCTTAGCGGTCAGCACATATTTGTCGTCATAATAGTTGTCCTCTTGCTTTTTGGCGCTGACAAGCTTCCTGAAATGGCAAAAACCCTTGGGAAGGGAATGCGTGATTTTAAAAAGGCTACGGATGATATTAAACGCGAGTTTGAGACCAACACCATGGATATCAGAAATGATATGACAGATATCAGGGACAACCTTCAGAGGGATACTTCAGAAATAACAAACAACCTCCAGAAAGATGCATCAGAAATATCTGAAAACCTCCGTAAGAATCTGGATGACACAACCGGTTCTATAAAGAAAGATATGGAAGAGGCCGCCGGCTCTTTTCAGAAACATATAGATGATATTGGTGAAAGTGGGAGACAAGACTGATCCGGAGGGTTGTGACTCAATAAAATACTCGTACTTCAATTATTTCCTTTTATACATTAAATCAGAATTCTTATTTTAGTTCCCTTATTTGTAATTATGATCAAAGCAACAGGAATTACGAAAGCATATGGTGATCTGAAAGTTCTCAAGGGAATTGATCTGGACATTTCGGAAAAAGAAGTGGTATCAATTGTCGGTGCAAGTGGAGCCGGTAAGACAACTCTTCTTCAGATACTTGGAACTCTTGACATTCCGGATTCCGGAACAATTTTTTATAACGGGACTGATATTTGCAGGCTAAAAGGAAAACTACTTGCATCATTCCGGAATAATAATGTTGGTTTTGTATTCCAGTTCCATCAGCTTCTTCCCGAATTTACGGCTCTGGAAAATGTCTGTATTCCTGCCTACATTGCCGGAAAAAGCAAAGTCGAAGCTGAGGGGAAAGCATCCGAATTACTTATTTTCCTGGGACTTTCTGACAGGCTTGATCATAAGCCTTCTGAACTCAGTGGTGGTGAACAACAACGCGTGGCTGTGGCCAGGGCTCTGATAAATAGCCCATCAGTAATTCTTGCTGATGAACCTTCAGGTAATCTTGATTCTGAAAACAAAAATGAGCTTCATAAGCTGTTTTTCAGGTTGCGTGATACATTCAATCAGACAATAATTATTGTTACTCACGACCGCCAGTTTGCAGCCATGTCCGACAGAATACTCCAGATTAAAGACGGGCTGATAGTAAATGAAGCTTAAAAAATCATACAACGGCATTCCTGCCGGAGAATTAAAACAATTCCTTGACGAAAAATGCATTCAGTATAATAATCCTTCATTTATTGAGAGCGACCCTATTTCCATTCCCCATAGATTTACTTCAGATAGAGACAGAGAAATTGCAGGTTTTCTTACATCTGTTATTGCATGGGGAAGGAGAGACCTTATTCTGAGAAGCAGCACGTTGTTAATGGAAGCTATGGATAACAATCCATATGAGTTTGTCATTTCTGCTGATAAAAATGACCTTACTCGACTTTTGGGATTTGTTCACAGAACATTCAATGGTAAGGACTGTATTTTCTTTATGAAAGGATTGAAGGAGATATATTCGGATTTCGGCAGTATAGAAGATGTCATCCTCGAAGGAATGAAAGAATCTGGTTCGCTGAGAGAAGGATTATCATATTTCAGGAAACAGTTTTTTTCATTATCTCACGAAAAAAGAGCTGAAAAACATTTTGCTGATATAATGGCCGGTGCAGCAGGGAAGCGGTTGAACATGTTCCTCAGATGGATGGTGAGGGTCGATGGCAAAGGAGTCGATTTTGGTATCTGGAAAAGAATCAACCCGTCTGAGCTTTATATACCACTCGATCTGCATTCAGGGAATACTGCGAGAAGACTTGGGCTTCTTACCAGAAAAACAAATGACTGGAAGGCAGTGGAAGAACTGACTTCAATCCTGAGGGAATTTGATCCTTCGGACCCTGTCAAATATGATTTTGCGCTTTTCAGCATCGGGGTAAATGAAAAATTTTGAAAATCGATGTCAAACAACTTCTTCAGATTCAAGCAGTTTGCTATTTATCAGGAGGAATCGGTTTTCAAAGTAGGAACTGATGGCGTTTTGCTTGGTGCATGTGCAGATCTGACAGGAGGAAAAAGAATCCTGGATGTCGGAACGGGGACTGGGCTTATCGCATTAATGGTTGCACAAAGAACCGATGCCGGAATTGTTGCCATAGAACCTGAAGTAAATTCATATAGGGAAGCTTGCGATAATGTAAAGAGTTCGAGATGGTGCGACAGAATAAGCGTTAAAAATATTGAATTTCAAAAATATTCCTCAGAACAAACCCCAAAGTTTGATATTATCATTTCCAATCCACCTTATTTCAGAGACTCACTGAAAAATCCGGATAGCAATAAATCTGCAACCCGTCATTCAGATTCTCTGACTTTCTCTGATATTCTTTTTGGAGCAAATCATCTTCTGAACCCCAAAGGAAATCTTCAGATTATTTTACCTTATGCTGAAGGAACATTGTTTATTGCTGAAGCCAGTCATTTTGGTCTCTACTGCAATCACATAATCAAAATCAAATCTGTTCCGACAGGAAATATAATTAGACTGATTCTGAAGTTTGAAAGAATTAAAAAACCGTTGTTAGAAAAATTTCTGACAATTGAAACCGGAACACGGCATCGATATACTGAAGAATATAAGGAAGTTACAAGGGATTTTTATTTAGACATCTGAACATATTATTTTTTCAAAAATGGTTTCGTTAATCTTCTGCGGAGTGTATCTTTGTTAAATAACATCCAAATATCTCAGAATGTCTGATTTTCATAAGTATATAGAAACCCCGTTAATGAAGCAGTATTACAACGTCAAGGCTAAACACCCGGATGCTATATTGCTGTTCAGAGTAGGGGATTTTTATGAAACATTCGGGGAGGATGCAATAAAAGCATCTGAAATTCTTGGTATAACTCTTACCCGGCGCGCAAACGGAGCTGCTTCCTTTGTTGAACTGGCCGGATTTCCTTATCATGCGCTTGATACTTATCTTCCCAGGCTTGTGAGAGCAGGACAGAGGGTTGCAATATGTGAACAGCTGGAGGATCCCAAACTTACTAAGCAGATCGTCAAGAGAGGAATCACTGAGCTGGTTACTCCTGGTGTTTCCCTCAATGAAAATGTTCTAAATCATAAAGAGAATAATTTTCTTGCTGCGGTGCATATTGACAAAAAGATTGCAGGGGTCGCTTTTCTGGATATATCCACCGGCGAGTTCCTNNCCGAAGGAGGTTCTGTATGAAAAACGCAAGAGTGAACTTTTTCTCGAAAACTTCGGGCCAAAATTCTATACCTTTAAACTGGATGACTGGATATTTACCTCTGAGGCTGCAGGAGATAGATTACTGAAACAATTTGAAACAAGTTCATTAAAAGGATTCGGTGTTCAGAGTCTGACTTTTGGTATAATTGCAGCGGGAGCAATTCTTCATTATCTGGACATTACACAACACGACCAGCTTGGACATATTACCAGTCTTTTGCGAATCGATGAAGCCCGTTATGTCTGGCTCGATAAATTTACTATCCGAAATCTTGAATTATTCCATTCTCCTTTTGAAGGGGCAAAGACTCTTATCGATGTAATTGACAAGACAATTTCACCAATGGGGGGAAGGCTGCTTAAAAGATGGATCTCGCTTCCGCTTAAGGATATTCAACCGGTAAATGACAGGCTTGATATTGTGCAGTATCTTGTTGAAAATGAAGAATTCAGGAATAGAGCGTCGGGATATATCAGGCAAATCGGAGACCTTGAAAGGCTCATTTCAAAAGTAGCGGTAAACCGTATCAATCCACGTGAAGTAATTCAGTTAAAACGCGCACTTGAAGCAATAGAGCCGTTTAAGAAAATCTGTAATGAAAGCGGGTGCCTCCCTCTGTTGAAGATCGCTGAGCAGCTTAATCCATGCAGATCTGTCGCAGAAAAAATAGGCAAAGAGCTGAATAATGATCCTCCGGTTCAGATCAATAAAGGAAATGCAATAGCAAAAGGTGTTTCTGAGGAGCTTGATGAGCTGAGAACAATTCTATATAGCGGAAAAGATTATCTTATTGATTTACAGACACGTGAAAGTGAAAGGACCGGCATTACATCGCTTAAGGTAGGATTTAACAGTGTTTTTGGTTATTATATTGAGGTCAGGAACACACATAAAGACAAAGTTCCGCCCGAATGGATCAGGAAGCAGACCCTTGTCAGCGCAGAGCGTTACATTACAGAGGAACTTAAAGAGTATGAAAGTAAAATCCTGGGTGCAGAAGAAAAAATAATAACCCTTGAGACAAAATTATTTAATGATATAGTAATTGCCCTTCTGGAATATATACCACCGATTCAACTGGATTCTTCGCTGATAGCACGTCTTGATTGCCTTCAGTCATTTGCGTCAATTTCAGTAGAGAATAATTATGTCAGACCTCATCTCGATGATTCCAGACGGCTCGACATAAGGGATGGCAGGCATCCTGTTATTGAAAAACAGTTGCCATTAAGTGAATCGTATGTTCCGAATGATCTGTTGCTTGATACTGAAGATCAGCAGATTATTATTCTGACAGGCCCTAACATGTCCGGGAAATCTGCTTTACTCAGACAGACTGCCCTTATCGTTCTGATGGCACAGATGGGCTGCTTTGTGCCTGCAAAAGAGGCTTATATAGGAATGGTGGATAAAATATTTACTAGAGTCGGAGCTTCAGATAATATCAGTCTGGGTGAATCGACTTTTATGGTCGAAATGAATGAAACAGCAAGTATCCTTAATAATCTTTCAGATCGCAGCCTGATTCTATTGGATGAAATAGGACGAGGTACCAGTACCTATGACGGGATCTCAATAGCCTGGGCAATGGTAGAGTACCTTCATGAAAACAAGTTAAGGGCAAAAACCATGTTTGCGACTCATTATCATGAACTTAATGAGATGGAGAATTCTTTTTCGAGGGTTAAGAACTATAATGTTTCAATCAAGGAACAGAATAATAAAGTCATTTTTTTACGGAAGCTTAAAAGGGGTGGAAGCGAGCATAGCTTTGGGATTCATGTTGCACGGATGGCAGGTATGCCACGGAGTGTAGTAAGCCGGGCTGATGAAATATTGAAGGAGCTTGAACAGAGCCATGAAAAACAGGAACTGACTAAGCCTATTGCAGATCTTGCAGGTCACAGAGAAGGAATGCAACTCAGTATATTTCAGTTGGATGATCCTGTTTTGAAGCAAATCCGTGACGAAATTCTGGAAATAGATATAAATAATCTTACTCCTGTTGAAGCTCTTAATAAGCTATATAACATCAAGAAACTATTGAAATAATAATTGCGGATTACGGATTTGAGATTTCGGATTAAAAGATCCTTAACATTCCGAATTCCCCAATCCGAACCGAGCAACGCGAGCTCGGCGAAGCCAAATCCGAAATGAACGGTTTTATCCGATGATAAGCTAAATTCTATTTTAAAAGTACTTCTTAAATTGTTCCCCGATTTTGAAATAGGTATATTTACCTGCATCAGCTCCGGCAACATGAACTGATTCTCCATCTGTCTCAAAAGTACTCTGTTCACCTACGATCTGGGAAAAATAAACATCGGTATTTTTACCTTTTTCATCATTCAGAATAAGGCGTGCAAGATTCTTATGTATATCTGACATCAAAGGGGCGTTACATAGCGGGCAAAAGAACTCAAGATACTCGCCATTCCGGATCTCAAAAGAAGGATGCTTGATACTTGTATAATTTCCAATCTGAGAACTTAACAAGAGAATCCCGGATTGTTTCCTGCTGTTTTTCACTTTAAAGATGATATTATCACCTACCCTGATATGCTCCCTGCATTTTGGACATAAAAAATCATTCATACCGACCTCCTTTTTGTAACCAGTATATAACAAAGATATAGCAGGTTTTGTTTTGAATTGGACTTTTAAGTCACCCTCATTTTACTCCTGGTCTTCAAAAATTACAACCCGCCAGATTGTCATTCACCCTAATTATTCCGCAATACGCCGATTTTTATTTTATCTAAGATCAGATCAGATATTTCTTTGGCATAAAATTGCTTGCCTGTATTAAATATCGGAACAAATAAAAATGATTTAAAATGGCAAAAAAAATTGTGATTATAGGGGGCGGAGTTGCCGGGCTTTCTGCCGGAATATATGCAAAACTAAATGGTTTTGATGCAGAAATTATTGAAATGCATTCTGTTACCGGAGGACAATGTACAGCATGGGACCGGAGAGGATACAGGTTTGATTACTGTCTTCACTGGCTGGTAGGTACAAGGAAAGGTCCTTTCAACGACATCTGGAGAGAGACAGATGTCTTAAATGACAATGTTGAAATAGTTGATCATGAGGTGCATACAAAGATATTTGCAAATGATGGGAGAGAGTTTATACTCTATACGGATATTAACAGGTGGGAAGAGTACCTGCGCAAATTTGCTCCCGAGGACACAAAGAAGATTCAAATGATGTGCAGAGACATGAGAAAATCTGCTTTTCTTCAACCCTTTTCAGATCCACCCGGATTAAGAAAACTGGGAAATACGATTGCTTCGATGTTCAGTATGATGCCTGTAATGATGCTCTTTATGAAATACGGAAGGAAAAGCTGTGATGAATACTTCAGAAAACTTGGATTTAAAAACGAATCGCTTAATTACTTTTTTAGCAATATTTATGGATCACGCGATTTTTCTGCCCTGGCATTCATAATGATGTTCGCATGGTTCAACCAGAAGAATGCAGGTTATCTGATAGGTGGTTCTTTACCAATGGCAAACAGGATGACAAACCGGTATCTGGAACTGGGTGGAAAGCTTTTATCAGGGTCGAAAGTTACAAAGATTGTTGTGGAGAATGATATTGTACGAGGAGTAATCCTGTCTGATGATACTGAAATAGATGCTGATTATGTTATCAGTGCTGCTGACGGACATACTACAATCTTTGATATGCTGGGAGGAAAATATTTGAGTAAGAAAATATCAAATGCTTATCAGAACTGGGAGTTATTTACTCCTATTGTCCAGGTTTCCTTTGGCATCAATAAAAAAATTGAATCTGAAGTTCCTGTGGAGACATGGTTAATCAAGGATCAGATGATAGGAAGGACCAAAACCATGAATGGTTATTCTATTATGAACTATTACTTCGATCCCACCATGGCGCCTGAAGGGAAGTCAGTGATAGTGATGAGGTTTGAATCGCCCTGGGAGTTATGGAAGGATATGGATCGGGATCAATACGGGAATGAAAAGGAGAGGATTGAGCTGGATGCAAAAGCCATTCTGGAAAAACGATTCCCGGGAATCACTGACAATATTGAAGTTTGTAATGTAGCCACTCCTTTGACAGACGTGAACTACACAGGCGTCTGGAAAGGTTCTTACGAGGGATTCATGCCGTCAAGTAAGAACTTAATGGATAATATTGATCCAGCCATTCCTGGTCTTAGGAAGTTCTATATGGCGGGGCAATGGCTCTTCCCCGGAGGAGGATTGCCACCTGCCGGACAATCCGGTAAATGGGCAATACAGTATATATGCAAAGATGAGGGAATCAGTTTTAAGACTCTGTAGCTTTTAGAGTTGAGCATAAACTCTTTGAGCAGTGTCCCTTGTGAAATTTTTTCCGGAATCTTGCCGGATTTGTAATGGTTATTACGAGTAATAGAACCAGCTGATGGTGGTGTGGATGTCCAGCTTTGAACATCAGTAGCAAAATTTAGTAGAGTATAGAAGCTCCATAATATTGTATTATTTAATACCTTTATAACAAATTATTAAAAATCAATATGAAAACCCTATTTTTACTTTTTAGCATTTTAACAACATGTTTGTTAAACGCTCAAGACAAAACAGAACAATACTTTGTTATCAAAGTTCAGGGTGAAATTCAGCGTCTTAAAACAGGTAACCTGTTAAACTCTGGTGATGAATTTAATAGTAATGAATCATTAAATTTTAGAACTGATTATTCCAGAGCAGCAGTCATAAGTCCTGGTAAAGGTCGTTTTATTTTAGCCTCTCGAAGCAAATCCGATAACGATAGCAGAGCTAACTTTCTTCCCCCAATGAATAATCTTAGTTCCCGGGCAGTAATAGCCTCAACAACTGATGATATTTTAGAATATTTTAGTGGAGAAGTGCTTTTCCTTGGACCAGACAGCATCAAATATGATAATTCAAAACTAACGCTTGACCAGGACAATTATTTCATGGTTTCATTCGATAGTTCCGGAGTTGAGCGTGAAAGTATGATAAATGCATCTGCAGGTTTGATCTGTATAAATAAGTATGCTTTATTTAAAAACCAACAGCCAAAGACTGCAAAAATTACTTTTCATAGTTCACTGACAAAGAATCAGAAAAGTGAATTTGTGCCTGTATTTCCTGATTATGATAAATTATTGGGAGAAGTTAAATTAATTATTACAAATTCAACCCAAAAACCAAGGACAGAGGTTGTTTCAGATATAGCCTCATATCTTAATGATTTTTACGGAAAAATAAGTCAAAATACTGTTGATAACTGGCTTAAAAGGAACATGATCTTTTAATTAAAAGTCGCTTTTATTAAGGCTAAACCTATAACTGATTTAGCAAAGTAGATGATCAAATCCAATTAAACAAGATGAATTATAAAGTTTTTGTTTTAGTACTTTATCTTATTATCTGGATTCTGCCTTTATCTGCTCAGGAACCCTGCAGTGAAACAGCCTTGGGTCTGAGTCTTTACGAAAAAGCTCAAAAAGCTGAGGCTACCTCTGATTTTAAAGGCGCTATCGATTTTTATGGCAAGGCTGCTGATATCTTTGAAAAATGTTCTGCGTGGGATAACTATTCAACTGCCCGTTATCATGAAGGAATCCAATTACTTGCCCTAAATGAAGATGAGAAAGCTTTAACGCTATTCGAAAAATTAAAATCAACTGTCATTGAGAAGATAGGACAAAAGGGAAATGTTTATGCACTTGTCTGTCATAATCTGGGCGAATTATATTTCCAGATCAATAAACCAGATCAATCTCTTGAGAATTTTAACCTGGCATTAAAAGCACTGACAAACTTATTTGGAGGACAATCAAAGGAGGTAGCCTTATGCTTATATAATATAGGTAATACTTTGGAATTAGCCGGTAATTTAAAAGAGTCAATAAGCAAACACCTTAATGCCCTTTCAATAAAAAAATCCCTGCAAATTGCAGATTCGGCAGAGTTATTGGATACATATACTATTTTAGGTAACCTTTACCAGGAATCTAACAATATCGATTCTGCAAATATCTATTTTCAGAATGCATTATTGTATTCATCTTCAAAAACAGTTAATGAGATCAGAAGTTTAAGCTTCCTGAAATTCAAGATAGCATCTTTATTATATTCAAAATCATTATTTGATCAGGCTAAAATAGCATTTATTGAATCTAAAAATCTTTCCGAATCTATTCTTGATACAACTTCCGCTAAATATTCAGGTATACAATTATACCTTGGTTTGATTTATGAAAAGAATGAACAAATTGATTCTGCTTATTTAAAAATCAAAAATGCTTATCAAATCTTAAAAGGCAATTCAAGCATCATAAATCAGGCTTTTATAAATACGATGCTTGCCTATGCAAGAATTTGTGAAAAGTCAGGAAAAACAGGCGATGCAGTAAATCTCTATAATGAAACTTTAATCATAGCTTCGGCAAAATTTCAGAACCCGGAATTAATCAATGCTGAAATTTATTTGAGCCTGGCAAAGGTTTATGAAGGAGTTCCGGATTACAACAAAGAAGAAGAATATTATTCCAACTCACTCAAAGCTATCAACAGCGACAGCATTAAGTATACTGAATTATATACTAACATAATTATTGGGCTTGCTAACTTAAAAGCAGAAAACAACAAGTGGCTGGAATCACTGCAATTGTACGAAAGAGCAGAGAGAATAATAGCCGGTAACAACAACGTCAGCAAGGAGCTTGATGCGGATATTCAGAATTATTTAGGGAATTTATATCTAAAGCAATCAGAATACCCAAAGGCAAAAGAATATTACGAAAAAGCTTACGCCTATTTTATTGAGAAATATGGAAAGAATAGCTTAAAAGCCCTTTCAATTAATGAGAACCTTTCTGACATTTATTTGCTGAATAATGAATATGAGAAAGCTATACCCGCATTTGAAAGCAGCTTGCAGGTTAAAACAATAAAACTTGGTCCTAATCATCCCGAGGTTGCTGATTTGCATGATAAGCTTGCCAATGCACTTTTTGAAACTGGAAGAATTGAAGATGCAGGTATACATTATGAGAAAGCTCTTCAAATTCTTACTCCAATTAGTAACACAGAAAAAGTTAAAATTGATGCGCTCTATAATAACCTTGGAATTTTCTACAAAGGCACGGGCAACTACAAAAAATCAATCGATTACTTCGACCTTTCATTGCAATTAAAAACAGTGCTATATGGATCTGAAGGTATTCAAGTGGCCAATGTTTTGAACAATATTGGAACAACCTACGATAAACTGGGAAATTATGAAAAGGCCATGGAATATTATAATAATGCCGAAAAGCTTATAAACAAACAATCTGGAGATTCATCCCTTCTAATAAGTGATATATACATCAATAAGGGCAACCTTTACAACAGGCAGATGCAAAATGATATTGCCATAGAATATTACAATAAAGCATTAACAATTAAGGCCAAATTCCTAAGTTCGGACAACCTTCAGCTTGCCTCTGTTTATAATAATATTGGCACTATTTATCAAAAAAACGAGGACTATAAATCAGCTTTAACTTATTTTGATAAAGCCCTGTTAATAAGGCAAAAAGTAAGAGGTGAGAATAATCCTGACGTAGCTGAATCTTACAATAATATTGCAAATATCCTTTTAAAGACCGATAAACTCACTGAAGCTCTTGAAAAATACAAAAAAGCGGAACAGATATATTCAGAAGCTTATCCAAACGGAAACATTCTGTTGGCCAATACATATAACAATATCGGTACTTCTTATTCAATGGAAAACAAACCAGATTCAGCTATAGCATACTTTAATAAATCAATCACTATCTATAAGAATATTTTTGGAGAAAAACATCCATCCCTCTCTTTGATTTACAATAACCTGGGCGATATATATTTAAAAATAAACGATTTTAGCTCTGCCTTGAAGTACTATCAGCTATCCTTATCCGCGAATCATCAATATTTCCCGGTTACTGCACCTGTCGATGAAATACCCTTTATGAACGGATATTTTGATCAAAGTATCTTCCTGAAAAGTATTCTTTCGAAAGCATCAGCATACATTCTTCATTATATTTCTGCTGATTCCGCTAAAAAAGAAATGAAAGACCTTCATCTGGCACTGCAGAATTATGTTTTAGGCGATAGTCTGGTTGCTAATATGCGTAAATCAACCATTACAAAAGCCGATAAGATAGCTTTAGGAGAGACCGCGTTAAAATGTTATGAAGGAGCTATCGAAGTTTGTACTGAACTTGCTAACTTTTCTTCTAACAAAGATTCAATATTATTTTTTAAATCAAAAGCCTTTTATTATGCCGAAAAGAGCAAAGCAAGCGCTTTACTTGAAGCTATGGCAGGGCAAGATGCTATGAAGCTTTCATCAGTACCTGATTCATTAAAGATCAAAGAAAATAGTTTGAGCGCTGATATTTCATATTATGAAAAATTGCTTGCTGACAGACCAAAGAACGAAGCATCCATACGAAATCAATTGTTCAGGCTAAACCAGGAATACAATAATCTGATAAAAAGTATAGAAACCCAATATCCGGATTATAATTCCTTGAAATATGCGGGAAAAACAACTAATCTAAGTGAACTTCAGAATATTATTGAGCCTGCAACACAGGTAAGAATGTATGTCATTGGATACTCTTATCTTTTTATCTTTTGCATTAATAAAAATAGTCTTGAGATATTTACACGTAAAGTTTATCCGAGTATTGGCGATACGATAAAAAAATATCGGGATTGTTTAATATTATCATCAATAAAGTATAGTCAACAATACAGAGAAATATCATACAATTTGTATAATTATCTGTTCCCTGATAATCCTAATTCCGATTCAATAAAAAATCTCGTGATAATTCCTGACGGAAAACTTGGTCAGATTCCCTTCGAAACTTTATTGTATGAAAAACACACCGGCTCAATTTATGCATACCAGGATTATCCTTATCTTATTAAAAAATTTACAATATCATATTCGTTTTCTGCTTCGCTCTTTTACCAGAGGATGACAAAACCAACACTATCGAATGCATATAAAATAGTTGCTTTTGCACCTGTTTTTACAAATGAAAATACGAAAAACGTTATTCTTGATAATCGTGGAGGCCAATTAACAATCGATAGTGGAGAAAAACTGACTTCAATAAATAAAGGCATCAGTCCATTGATCTCATCGGAAGATGAAGTAAAAGAAATTTATTCGATTTTTGATAAAAACGGGTACAGATCAAAGGCATTATTATTCAGTAGTGCTCAGAAAGATTTTGTTATGAGTGATTCCATCCGAAATTATAACATAATTCATTTTGCCACACATGGTTTTGTTAATTCTGAAAGTCCTGAATTATCTGGCATTCAACTTGCAATTACCAATAAGAGTAAAGATGATGGTATTCTTTATTCTGGAGATATCTATAACTTAAAACTCAATGCAGAACTTGTAGTTCTCTCAGCCTGTGAAACCGGATTGGGCAAAATATCGAAAGGTGAAGGTATTATTGGATTATCCAGAGCTTTCCTTTTCTCTGGAGCATCTAATCTGATAGTATCTTTATGGAAAGTATCCGATTTTTCAACTTCGGAACTTATGATAGAGTTTTATAAAAATATTCTGGGAAAGAAAGATGTTAATCATTCTTATTCATCTGATTTAAGATCGGCAAAGTTAAAGCTGATCGGCAATAAGGAGTTTGCAAAACCATATTATTGGTCACCTTTTATTCTACTTGGGAATTAAGTACCTTTAATCAATAAAAAATTTGATAAATGAAGAATAGTTTGAATTTAGGCACAAAGTGTTTAATTATTACTTTATTATATCTTACACATTTTGGCCCATTGAATGCTCAATTAGTAAACAAAACAGATATTCTTCCTGATTTTCCGACGCCCATATCATATCCAGCCATCAGTCCTGATGGCAAGCACTTAGTTTTTCTGTCTGATGACGGAATTAATAAGATTGTTTTCGAATCGTTCTTGAAAAATGGTCAATGGTCCAATCCAACTGAAATAACTGTATTAAATGTTTTTAAGAATAAGAATACAAAACCCGATATTGGTGGTTTTTCTTTCAATCATGATGGGTCCATTCTTTTTTTTCATGCGAATATCAATGGGAATAGTGATATTTTCTGGACAAGAATTGAAAAGGGACAATATAGTGAACCAAAAGATTTTGGTCCACCAATTAATTCATCATTGAACGAATACTCTCCTACATTATCGCCGGATGAGAAAACATTCTTTTTGCTGAGAGACAAGCCTGGTCACGATATTAAAGATGGATTATGCAAAGATCTTGTCTTATATGAAAAAGACAATAGCAACAATTGGATTGGACCCAGCTATTTACCAACTATTTTTAACTCCGGCTGTCAGGAAACTCCTTACTTTTGTTCAGATAATTCTACTTTACTTTTTGCATCTCAGCGTCCTGATACTAATAAATTTGGGAAAGAAGTCAAAGACTGGGGGTATAATTTATACTACACAAAACATTTATTTGAAAATCTCTGGTTAACCCCACGGTTTATTGATGATTTAAACACAGAATCCGATGATCTTTCTCCATGTATGAACTACACTGGTGACTACTTTTGTACCAATATCAAGGCAAAAAAACTAAAAAATAAACCGCAGGGAATTTTCAACTCTCAAATGGCTCCTGGGATCAAACCCGAATGCACATTACTTTTAAAAGGTATTATTACCAATTTAAATGAAAAACAACCTATTGATGCTAAGATTATTGTATCAAATCTTATTACCACCTCAAATGAAGGAGAGTATTCAACGATCGACAGTGGAAAATATTCGATAATTCTCACAAAAGGGGTGGATTATAAAATTGATTATTTTAAACAAGGTTATTCTCATTTTTATTATTACGTAAATACGATGAACCTTGCCACTCAGGAGGTAAAGGAGGTGAATGTTACTTTGTATAATGAAGTAAATCTGGATTTGAATGTGTTCGACAAAGAATTATTTTATCCTTTGTATCCCACAATAACAATTACAGATTCTGCAACAAACTTGTCAGGTGGAATTGTTATAAAACCTGCCGCGAATGGTCGTTTCTCCTGTAAACTGCTTATTGGGAAAAAATATAAGATACATTTTGAAAATGACCATTTTGAACCATATAATGAATATTTCGATCTAAACACTGACGTTCAGTACAGCGCTTTCGAGAAGGACATTGAGATGCAGCCTTTGAAGCAACA
>PMEC01000163.1 GCA_003155705.1 Bacteroidales bacterium | reverse complement strand
AGATTAAGGTAATTTGAAACCTCATACTTTACCTGTCCATTCATATAATTTACATAATCAGCATCATTTCCAGCAGTTACAAGGGCCCGGTTATAAAATTTATTTGTATCGGCAAACTGGAATTTCTCATACTGAATTATCTTTCCTATGGCAACCTTAAGTTGATTGGTGTCAGAAACTGGCAGGCGGCCGATGAACATGTCCGGAACATAATCCCCGTTCCCGTTAAATTCTCCGTAGTACATATCGGAAATATTATTGGTCCCGTTTCCTTCCGATTTTGGAATCTTGCTGATATCTCCGATTAAGAGAAGATATTCCGGGGCAGGGTCAGTAGAAGTAGCTGTATTGTAGATTTTTGTGAGAGTATCCTTTAATTGGGTAAAGGTACTTCCCACCCGTCCTGTTCCTCTATAAAGGACCGTCAGCTTATAACCCTTCTGGGTCTTCCATCTGAAAAATGGTTCAAGGTTTTTCTTAAAAGCAGGATCAGTGATGATTATCATTTTAACAGGCTGATCGGAGTACCCGTTTATTACATCNNTTTGTCGAAGTAAATATCACTTCAACCTTCATTGAACTTATAACTTCAAGATTATTTGTAAAAGGATCGTACCTGACAGGATAAATCAGAAGTGCGGCTAATTGCCTGTTCCTGACTTTGCCAATTAATTCAACCTTTGCAGTATCTGATTTCGCAAAACCATGTCTTAAATACTCTGTTGTATTAATCAGAAAGTCTGATCGTTGCTTTTGAATTTCCTTTGTAGCGCTTGTCTGTCGGGGATATAGGATACCTTTAAAATTATTAGTAGAAGGATTAATGATCTGCGTATAAACATCCGAAATTTTAATGCTTACCGTACTATTTTCAGGGATAGAGATCAACCGGCTCAGGACAGGCAATTCAGGTTTCCCGGGGTCAGAGGTTGGATTATGACCAGGGATTGATATCTTATAGAATTCTCCGGATGAATTTACAATACTTTCAATGTTGAGCTCAGTTACAGAATAGTTAATCACTATACCATGATCACTGGCAATAACATTCCCCTTTTGCAAATTGCCATTAAAATGGTATTTGTAAACCCTCCCTGCCTGTCCGTTAACTGTAGATGCAATCAGCAGGGAAATGACTAAAAAGATCATCAGCTTGTCTCTCCCGGAAAGCATCAGTGGTAATGTATAACAGTATAACCTAAATTCTGAAGGCAATTTATCAAAAAAAGTGATAGATTATAAAAGAGGTCTCAAANNTCAGGTTTACTAAGTGAATATGTGAAACCCTTTTCTGAGATATTCATCTCGAGAACATTACAAAGTAATAGGTTTACAATAATTTTTTCTGCCTTGTATGGAGGAATCTTAGCCATCTTTCTGAAGCCTGAAAAGGTAATTGTTCCATGTGTTTTAAGATATTCCATAAGAGCATTCTCAGGTTTTCCGAAACGGATTAATATTCCCTTTTTACGGTCATTTTTACGCCATAAATGAAGCATTACACTGTTGGCAACAAGATTCTGGTCTCCATGCCTGAAATATGCCTGCCATTTACCATTATCACCCTTTGACAGGTATGGTTTCTTATCTCCTTTGGTTACATCAACCTCAAGAACAATCTTTCCGTCGGCGCTATGCTGCTTTATTGATACAGGTATTTCAGGTTTACAAAATAGAATTGATGCCGTCTCGATCATGTAGTATTCTTCATCTGAGCGTACCCCTGCTATTGTTCCATTATCTCTGACTCCAATAAGCAGTTTTCCCCCTTCAGTATTTGCAAAAGCAGACAACGTGCGGGCAATTTTTCTGCTGTCTGAAATACAGAACTTAAAATCAAGATGTTGATTTTCACCTTCGGAGATAAGCTTTTTCAGATACCTTTCCATGAATTAACGAATTCTGCAAGTTCAAGTACTAAACGACTTCAAACTTCTCTTTTTATTAATCTGATCTTTCTTCTTTTCAAGTTACTCAAAGAGGCCGGACTCTATGATATATATCAGAAAGAGAGCAATCGAAAATAATATAAAAAATCGTATATTTCGGCAATAAATAATAGTTTAATGAATAGTGATATTGGATAAATTATGAAAAGAATATTTTTATTAATAACGCTTGCAGCTATGAAATTATCGGTGTTTTCGCAGGATATGCCTGTAGTTGACAAAATCAATACCTCTTCCGGTATTGTAGAAATGCGGTTCATAGGACATGGTTCTCTTATGTTTTCAATCAATAACTTTGTAATTTATATTGATCCGGTTCGCACCTCAGGCTCATATGAAAACCTTCCTAAAGCAGATATGATACTTGTGACACATGAGCATGGTGATCATCTTGATCCTGATCTTATTAAAACTTTGCGCAAAGATGCCACTATAATGTTCTCAAATGAAAATGCTGCGGCTTCGGTTTCCTGGACAAAGGTTATGAAAGCAGGAGACATTAATATTGTTAATGGAATTACAATTATGGCTGTGCCGGCATATAATATAAAAAACATGAGGGCTCCAGGTCAGCCTTTCCATCCTAAAGGGGTAGGAAACGGATATGTAATAACAATAGGAGACAAAAAATTTTATGTTGCCGGGGATACGGAAAATATTCCCGAAATGAAAAATCTCAAGAATATCGATGTGGCTTTTTTGCCAATGAACCTTCCTTACACTATGACACCTGAAATGGTAGCTGATGCCGCAAAATCGTTTAACCCGGCAATCCTGTATCCCTATCATTATGGCAATACCAATACTGAAGAGATCGTCAATCTGTTGAAGAATTCAGGCATAGAAGTAAGAATCAGAAATTTAAAATAGTAATAGAATATGAACAGACTGAATAGAAGAGGATTCCTTAGAACAGGGATCACTGGAGCAGCAGGGCTATTGGCTTTTTCTCCTGCTTTGGCTTCAAAACAGGCTTCACAGCAAAGTAAAAATACCACATTCAGAACTCTTGGAAAAACAGGTCTGAAGGTACCGGTTGTAAGTTTTGGCGTGATGAGAGCTGATAATCCAAATCTATGCAAAGCGGCATATGAAAAAGGCATTACACTGTTTGATACAGCAAATGGCTATCAGAACGGGAACAATGAGATTATGCTGGGTAATCTTCTTAAGAATTATCCACGGAAATCTTTTATTCTGGAGACAAAAGTCAAACCGGCAGGTGTTGACAGGGATGGCCGTCCGACAGGACAGACAACAAGTGATGATTTCCTGGCAAAATTTAAAACAAGTCTTACCAGGTTACAGATGGATTATGTTGATATTCTATACATCCATGATGTCCGAAATCCTGAATTGCTTGAATTTAAACCTCTTACTGACGCAATTAAAAAGCTAAAGAAGGATGGTAAAACAAAATTCATCGGGTTTTCAACTCATGCGAATATGCCTTCTGTAATTAATGCTGCAGCTGAATCAAAAGTCTGGGATGTTGTTTTAACTGCTTATAATTTCAAGCTTGATAGTATTCCGGAAATGGATAGTTCTCTTAAAAAGGCAAATGATGCCGGCCTAGGGCTTATTGCAATGAAAACGATTGCAGGAGGCGGCTTTCTCGATAAGGAAAAAACAAAACCGATAAATTCTACTGCTGCAATAAAATGGGCCCTGTCAAATCCTAATATTCATACAGCAATTCCCGGGATGACCGCTTTTGATCATCTTGATATGAATATAAAAATAATGGAAGACATTAAAATGTCCGACCAGGAAAAAAAGGATATCCTTCTTGCCAGTATGGAGCAAAGTTTATTCTGCACCGGTTGCAGTAAATGCAATCATTCCTGTCCTAAAAATCTTCCTGTCCCGGATCTAATGCGTGCCTATATGTATGCATATGGATATTCTCATCCGGCGATGGCTTACCAGCTTCTGGCTGACCTTGGAACCGGTTCTTCACCCTGCACCGATTGTCAGACATGCCAGGTTAACTGTGCCAGTAATTTTAAAGTGAAAGAGAAGATTGCTGATATATCGAGGCTTGTTAATGTTCCGAATGAATTTATCGTTTGATTTACGGATCAGTTAATGTTTAATAAAGAATGAAATATATTTTAAGTATTAGCTTCATATTAATTTTGTCTTTCTCAAAACTGTTTTCTCAGGATATTACAATGCCTGATTTACAAGGTTTTAAGAAGACTTCTAACTACCCTGTCTACACAGCAGATAATCTCTGGGATTTCATCGATGGTGCAGCAGATACTTATCTGTCATACGGTTTTGAAGATCTGCATGTTGCTGAGTACATAAAGGGAAAAAATACAATAAAGCTGGAGATCTACAGGCACAAAGATGAGATTCAGGCTTTCGGAATTTACTCTTCAGAGCGTTCTCCATCCTTCCGTTTTATTAATATTGGAGCACAAGCTTATAAGACTGACGGTTCTTTGAATTTCTTTAAAGGGAAATACTATATAAAGATCAGAACTTCGTCCAAGTCGGAAAAAATTCTTCAAACACTTGAGACACTGGCTCTCAAAGTCTCAGATATGTTGCATGGTGATTCAGATATGCCAGCAGTTCTTAAGGAATTACCTGAAACAGGGAGGAAGAAAAATGAGGAAACATACATTAAGGAAAGCGTTCTTGGCCATGAGTTTCTTACAGGCGCATTTAAAGCTTTATATGAGGTTGGTGATACTCCATTCTCATTATTTTTATTCAAAAAGGGATCAGGTTCTGACGCTCTGAAAACTGTTTCAGATTATTTAAAATCGGCTGGATTAGAAGTTGATGATCCATCCGTTGGAAAATATGTATTCAAAGATGGTTACAACGGAGATATCTTTCTCTCCTGGAAAGATAACACGATTGTCGTTATTTCAGGTCTATCGAAAGATCAGACGGATCTTGCTGGACGTTATTCCACAGAAATTCTGAAATAAACAGATTCAAAAATCCGATATTTTAAGAAGGAAATTTATTTAATTTTATGAATACCAGTTCCGTTCCCTGTTTTTCAGATTGCCGAGTATTTCGCAAGCAATATTGACGTCATCTACAACCTGAAAATCAAACATCCCTACACAAATAAAATCGGCACCATTTTCGAAGGCAAAACGAAAGCCATCTTTTGGGAGAATTGCTCCTCCAGCAAGGACTTTGAAAGCAATCCAAGGTTTATTAACCTGTTTCATAAAATTCATTGTTTTCATCGGGAACAGGTCGAACATATTGTCATGTATCTTATTGTGGTCAGTGTATCTTTGTATATCGACGCTGAATTCAACTCTGTTTTCAATCGGGTGTGCTGACCAGTAATTATCATTATGAAATGTTTTTACATAAAAATCCACAGGTATTCCTTCCTTTTCACAAGCTTTAATAACCTCAATGGAATGAGCTCCCATTCCGGCAAGAAAACCCTGTTTTTTAATGTGTTCGATAGCCTTTGCAAGTTGGTCAATTTTTCCCTCCCTGACATACCTATCACCTTCTGCTCCCTGAATGTATAGTGCATTGGCTCCGTTTCCTATAGCTTTATCAATATCACCAAGAAAATTATCGGGTTTCAGGTAGGTCTGGCAGATTGACTGCATTTTTCCACCGTAAGACTTTTTATAGTTGTTGAAGAGTGGATAATAATCATTAACCATAAATGTTGTATTTACTCCTGCCATTTCTCCAAGATGCAGAGTTTCCAGTATTCTCTGATCTGAATTATATGCTTTGAAAAGGGTATTCGCATAGTTTAAGTCACGGGCATGAGCCCAGCCACCTATAAGATTACAGCCCATTATCATCCTGCTAATGTTCATTTTACCAAGCTTCCCTTCAGGCAGCTTCCCTTTGAGGTCACTGATTTTTTTAAAATCAACTCTTATAGCTGTCGCCCCTGAAACCACATCTGGTCCGGTTTCGGAAATATGCCTAAAATATGCACCTGAGAACAAGGCAAGAAAAGGTATTCCTGCCAGGCCCTTTATTAATTCGCGGCGACTGTTCTTTTCATGGATTATTTTGTCATTTGAGATAATCGGGTCTGATGTTACGACTCTTGATT
The DNA here is from genome assembly GCA_003155705.1 of Bacteroidales bacterium. Classification (GTDB taxonomy): domain Bacteria; phylum Bacteroidota; class Bacteroidia; order Bacteroidales; family VadinHA17; genus LD21. The sequence continues at coordinate 8,283 of PMEC01000163.1, read as the reverse complement.
TCTTTCGGTGCCGCAGAATATCAAGTCCAAAGAATTCCCCTGATTGAGTAAAGGCCAGCAAAATAAGTACAAACAATTCAATTAGGTTCTTATTAACAATCAGGTAGTTGCCTTCTGCCAAAGCTCCATAGCTGAACCCTCCGAATGGTGGATAAGCAAGATAATACATCAGGAGCATACCGGCACCACACCACGATGTTATTCTGGTGAATAATCCAAGAATCAGAGCAAGACCAATCAGGGTCAGACCGATACTGTTTGCATGATTAATTATTGTGAGTCCGGTCTCACCGGAGACCATCCATCTGAATAAATCCCCGAAGATCCACCTTGATCCTTCAAGAAATGATCTGGCACTCCATGAAGGATCAAGAAGCTTGATTAATCCTTCATACAAAAAATGCCAGCCTATTACAATCCTTAGAATTGCTAGAAAAGCGGGCACAAGCCTGTTTTTGAAAGTAATGTAGATCATATCAATTATTTTATGAAATTTTAATCCAGTTCATTATATTTTAAAATCACATACCTCATACCTCACATCTCAAAATGTCAATATAAAAATTTATGACAATCGCAGCAGTTTGCCTCTTTCCAGGCAGTACCAATGTCGACAGGATGAATAAATTCAAGATTTCCCCTGACATTCGTAATCTGCATCGCCCCTGGCTTACCCTGACCCACAATTGAATGACAAAGATTACAGTCTCTAGTTATAGTCCTTCCGCTTTCCGATTTGAAATTATTGTTATGACACCTGAAACAACCTTCTGATTCAAGATGTCCGATATGTTCAGGATAAACATCGTATGTAACCTTCATTCCCGGGAAGGTATTCTCTGAGAATGCTTTCTGGATACTTGTTATCGATTTGTCAATAAGAATGCTGTTCTTTAAATAGTATTCCTTGTAATCTGATTTGTAAAATTTTGTAATACTGTCTCTTATAATCATTAAGGCACTATCCTTGTTACTGAAAGCCTGCTTCAGTATGCCCATCGCTACTTTCTTAATGAATGGAATATCTTTTGATACCGATCCATNNGATAAGGCTATCACTGACAGGATTTTCATTATTCCGGTATATTGTGATCTCCCCACTAGTCTTATTAGTGTATTTGACATAAGTTATCTTCTCACGTTTGTCATTATCTGATATATATTCAATTTTTACAGCAGGATTGATGTGCCAGTGAATTCCTTCCTGAAAACCAAAACCGCTGTACTCAGGTCCTGTTTTCATCTGAAGCATAACATCCCATTCAGAGTTGATGGAATCGGTGAGGAAATATTTGTTGGTCTGAAGTGTGCGTGCATAGAATTTCTGCGGCCAGTGGCATTTTTCNNCATGTTTCTCTGGCAGGACGAAGATCGTGGAGTGGAGTAGGTATAGGTTCCGGATAAGTTTTTGTCAGAACTGCATAGACCTGATGTAAGCCTGAAAGCTTCGATTTAACATACCAGTTCGCTCCTGAACCAACATGACATTCAACACATGTGACATTTGCGTGAGGTGATTTCTGGTATGCAGTGTGTTCGGGTTCCATCACCTTATGACATAATTTGCCGCAGAATTCAACTGATTCAGTAAAATGATATGCCTGAAAACTCCCGAATGTTGAGAGAAACAATACAACTATAGTTGATACTGTAAAAATGACAAATGCATTTCTGTGCCTGATATCATTAAGATCAATCAGCGGAAGCCTGTACTTTCCAGCCTCGGTCTCCTTTTTCATCCTTCGTCTTCTAACAATCATTCCAATGGGAATCATAATTAATCCGAGTAGCATGAATCCTGGAAGAATGATATAAATGAATAAGCCCAGGTAGGTATTGCCTTTTTGGAAAATGGTGGAAACGGCGAATAGAATGATTATGATCAAAAGATTGATAATGGCTATTATAGAACCGATGATAGTCAGCCAGTTCTTTGATGAAGGAGGTAGTTTCATTGTACTCGTGATATCGTTTTCAGGATTAGTAAAAATAGAAAATATTTCTATATACTGCTAAATGGCCGGATATATTGTAAAACACATTCATTGTTAATAATTTAACAGTACAATTAATAAAAACGAAAGGGTGAAAAAATAATAAAATCAACTTTTTTAAAAAGTCAGGGTTAGCTTTGTTTTGAAGTTTTCTCAAGCCTTTTAAGAATGGAGAATATGAATGCAGCCGATATCAGACAGCATATAATAAATACAAGCCAGAGTTGCCAGAGTTCGACTTTATCCCATAGAAGTGTTCCTACAAAAAGCAGCTTGTTTCCCACAGCTGTTGCGAGTAGCCAGCCACCCTGCATTAGCCCCTGAAATCGTGAAGGAGCTACTTTTGATACAAAGGATAATCCCATCGGGCTCAGGAAGAGCTCAGCAATAGTAAGTATCAGGTAGCTGCTCATGAGCCAGTAGGGTGTAACTCTGTTGACATCAGAAGCAGATGCACCATGAAGAGAAAAAGGTGAAGGCAGGTGAACAGATGATAAGAGAACCAGCATAAAACCGGTTGCTGCAATAACCATACCTATGCCGATTTTCTTTGGTGTTGAAGGTTCAATGTTTTTCTTGTTCAGCCATGAAAATACTCCCATAACAGGAAATGTAAGTGCAACAATAAAAAGCGGATTAAATGACTGGAATATCTCTGGTGATATTGAATTCATTGCATTAGCTCTCGTAATTAAAAGGAATGAGATGATAAAAGCTATAATGAACAGGATACCACCAATTATTCTTCCGATAAGATTAACCTTCTTTTTAATGAGAATGAAAAGACCTGCTATTGAACCAATTACTGCAAGAATAGAAGGAAGAGTAAAGAAAAGATAAGTAAACGGCGTGACCTGTTTAGCTGTGTAGTCCCTTGCAAAAAGAGAAAGTGTTAATCCATTTTGATGGAATGACATCCAGAAAAAAATTACTACGATGAAGACGAGAATCAGAGAGGATATACTTGGAAGCTCCTCTTTTTTTGCGCTCATCAGCATCCATGTAACAAATCCTACGAATAGACCGAAAGCCATTCCGTTTGCAACTACCTTTCCAAAAGGGCTTCCGGTAGCATAGCTTAGAATGAAACTGAAGATTATGCCCGTTATAATTAAAGCTGCAAAAGCAGACAAAAGAGTTTCTGGTTTGAACTTAATTTCAGATGCCGTCTCCTTGATAGCTTTTTCTTTATTTGGAAGGAATTTATTAAAGAAGATATATACAAGTAGTGAAATTACCATTGCCCCGGCAGCAATACCAAAGGCATAGTTATATCCTTTTGAAAATACTTCAAGGTATTTATGAGCAAAAGCCGACAAATCAGTCACCGGACCTGATAGATTTGCAGCGTTAGCAAGTTGCTGGAACTGCGTCGTATCAGAAAGAGTGCCATTATTAAACTGATGACATAGAGATGGTAAAGAACCATCATGTGCGAAACCATTTACTTTTAACCACCAGTTTCTCATTGCAGTAGCTGCAAATGGAGCAAAGAATGCACCTACATTTATACCCATATAAAAAATCATAAATGCTGAATCTCTGAGTTTGGAATATATCGGATCATCATACATCTGTCCGACTACTGCCTGAAGATTGCCTTTGAACAGACCATTCCCAAAAGCTATCGTAAATAGGGCAATTATTGTGAAGGTGAGCGGCATTCCTGGTATTGCCATGAGGAGATAACCTCCAAACATAATAATAATTCCAAATAAGATAACAGTCTTATATTTTCTGGTTGCATCAGCTAAAATACCACCAACAAGCGCAAGGGCATAGATGCTGAAATAGAACCAACTGTAAATATCACCTGCTTTTTCTGCAGGCAGGCCATATTTGGCTTGCAGGAACAGGACGAGGATAGCCATCATAGTATAAAAACCAAACCTTTCCCCCATATTGGCAAAAAAGGCAACAAGCAGTCCTTTTGGATGATTTTTAAGCATAGTAACTGTATTTAATATGTTAGTTTATAATTATTTATACTATAGGTTATTTGAGCAAATTTCAAGTTTTATGTTCTCTGTACCCTGATAAGTTGCTAACAAATATATGAAATCCGAAATCAATATAATGGCGACTTATGCTATTCGAATTAAAACAATATCGGACAAACATTACTCAATGATTTGTAACTATTTCCAAACTTTATTTTTATTCCCGGCTGAACATTATAAATTTGTACATCAGTAAATTAATAATATGAAAATATTCAGCAGTAGTCAGATAAAACACATAGATAGCCTTACTATTTCAAATGAGCCTGTCAAATCTGTTGATTTGATGGAACGTGCTGCTCATAAACTACTTGAATGGCTGATGTTTCGTTTTGAAAGACCTGCACATTTTATAATTTTTGTAGGTCCCGGCAATAACGGAGGTGACGGACTGGCTCTAGCAAGACTATTGAAAGAAAACAGATATGATGTTGAAGTAAATTATATAAGCTTTACCGATAAAGTTTCAGAAGATTGGAATACCAATTTCATAAGAATAAAAGAACTGAAAAATATTCAATTCAACACTCTATCAGGTCCGGAGCAATTCCCAATAATTTGTGCAAACGATATTATTATAGATGCCATCTTCGGATCGGGTTTGATACGTCCTGCTGATGGATTTGCGGGAGAGGTCATAAGAAAGATCAACAGTTCAGGCAACATTGTGGTTTCAATCGATATTCCCTCAGGACTTTTCGCTGAAGACAACAGCAAAAATAATCAGGAAAACATAATTGAAGCCGATCACACTTTAAGCTTTCAGTTTCCCAAATTGTCCTTTCTTTTCCCTGAAAATACTTCCTATACCGGAGAATGGCATATTCTTCCGATAGGACTTCTTCCAGTAAGCATCAGGGATACCATTACTCCTTATTACTATATTGATAGAAAGGAGATTAACCCTCTTCTGAAGATTAGAAACAAATTCGATCATAAAGGTAAATTTGGCCATGGCCTCTTGATAGCAGGATCGAAAGGTAAAATGGGTGCAGCAGTACTTTCTGCAAAAGCTGCCTTAAGGACGGGTATAGGTTTGATAACTTGTCATATACCTGGAGCTGGAAATAATATAATCCAATCATCGGTTACCGAAGCAATGGTTGACGCAGATGAAAATAATGATTTAATTGCTTCATTACCAGACTTGAAACACTATAACGCAATAGGAATAGGACCTGGAATTGGTACTGATGATGCAACCGGTAACGTATTGTTCAAATTATTATCGGATTGTAAAGCTCCAATGGTTATTGATGCTGATGCAATCAATATTATCGGACTAAATAAAAAATGGCTTTCAGCCCTGCCGGCTGGTTCAATTCTGACCCCGCATCCAAAAGAATTTGAGAGGATGTCAGGAACAACCACTGATAGTTACATGCGATTATTAAAACAGATTTCATTTTCTGAAAAACATAAGTGTATAATTGTTCTTAAAGGTGCATATACATCTGTTTCATTTCCGGATGGCAGAGTGTTCTTCAACAGTACAGGTAATCCGGGGATGGCAACAGCAGGAAGCGGTGATGTTCTTACAGGTATGATTCTATCATTGCTTGCACAGGGCTATTCACGCGAGAATGCTGCAATTACTGCTGTTTATCTTCACGGATTGGCAGGTGATATCGCTGCTGAGAAAGCTTGTTATGAATCAATTATAGCGTCTGACATTATTGATAATATCGGCAGTGCATATAATAAAATACGACGGGGAGCTTATTGAAGGCAAAAAGCAAAAGACAAAAGACAAAAGATTTAATAAACCCCCCTTTAAAGAGCTTGTCCAGAACCTAAATTCAGGAGGGCTGGCGGATGTAATAGACTAAAAATAAATTACTTAAGGTGCATATTAATTTCTATAATAAAAAAAACTAATATCTCAATAAATGAAAACCATAATCAGACTTCTCACAATATTTTTAATCCTAATATTCTCTGTTTCATGCGCTTTAAAAAAGGGATTGGTCGAACCAAAAACCACAATACTCCCTCTTGGTGACACTGTTCATCTTATTGATGGTAGTCTGGTCTACGGATTACCACTTACGGTTTTTGATGTGGAGGTAGAGGTTGAAAGGCGAATTGAGAAACCAGGGCCATATGCAAGATATGCTGGCGATTTACTTGGAATTAAGGAAGTTATTAACCAGGAAAAGGAAACCTGGACTATTACCGGAATCAAGGTTAATTCTTCTGAGGAGCTTGATCCTTCAGAATTATATGTCATAGAAAGTAACACTCTTTTCCAGACAAATGCTCTGGCTCTTAAAAGATCAGGCCTTATTCTTGATCTGAATCCTGAAATCTATGAAAAGGGGTCAGAAAAAATGTTGGTAAAAGCTTTTTCAAATATTCAACCCGGATTTACAGATATGGGAGCGGATGAATATTTTGTTGTTCAGAGCGATACTCTTTACAAGCTTGTTAAGCTTGATACTGCCTTTATCAGAATACCCTATCTTGTCGAAAAGAAGAAACAACTAACGCCCGATCAGCTTGCTGAGAAAGCAGCAAAAGCGCTGCTTGAACTTCGTGATGGTAAGCATCAGATACTCTCTGGAGAAGCTACAGTCTTTCCGCAAAACGGCGCCGCTCTGGATGAAATGAATAAGCTTGAGAATGAATACCTCGCTTTATTTGCGGGTAAGTCATGGACCGAAGTTAAGAGATTCTCATATACGCTTGTACCTCAAAAAGATAATTCAGGCAAAGCGGTCACACTGCTTAAGTTTTCTGGTCAGACTGGTCCCGCAAATGCAAATGGTAAATCCGGAATTTCTGTCGATGTCACTCTGGTACCAGCCAAAAAATCAAAGGACTTAACCATCATGACAAAACCTCAGTCAGGGAATGAACCGGTACAGAAATTCGACAAACTTTATTACAGGATACCGGAAGTGGTGACTATGAATATTAAAATGGGGGAGGAGAACCTGTATAATTCGAGAAAACTTATNNCTACTGTATTCTCCCCTTGAAGCTTTTCTGAAAATCCTGATAATTCTGTTTTTCATATGCTTTTTCAGCAAAGAAGCTTAATAGTTCTTCCATCTCTTTCGCGGAACGGTAACCAGGCACCGGTGTCAGAAATTGTCCCTTTTCATTCAGGAATACTACAGTCGGATACGAGAGTTGTCCTTTTAGAAGAGCAACCGCAAGCTGGTGTGCATTTCCTGATTTTCCATCGTTAATGAAAGTTTTTCCCTGGAATGTAACATCATTTTTACCCTCTGCATTGAATTTTACAGGATAGAATTTTGTTGTAAGGATATCAGCAATTATCAGATTGGAGAATGTATCCTGGTCAAGCTTTTTACACCATCCGCACCAGTCAGTATAAGCATCAATAAAAATCGGACGAGGATTATCCTTTATCAGTTTTTCTGCTTCTTCAATAGAATACCATTTGATATTTTCCTTCTGTGAAAATGCAAAGATGGACAACGATATAAAAAAAAATATTGTGATCGTTTTTTTCATAACTAAACTCCTTCTTCAAAATTAAAAATGATATATGCAAATAAACTGAAATCTTTTTTAATTCACTAATTCGACTCTTTTCAGCACAAAAGATCAACAATTTTGCCGTGAAATGGTTCTGGAATAATCACTTTATAATTTGTTTAAATAAAATATTAATTACATTCACGACCTTAAATTCAATCACAGAATTAGCAATGGAAACTATTACAAATACACTTCGCGATTCAAAAGCAGCACGTTGGACAGCATTGCTTATTGTAGCATTTACAATGTTTGCAGGGTACTATTTAACTGATGTTATGTCACCCCTTGAAAGGATGCTTGATAAAGAATTGCATTGGTCGGCAACATCTTATGGCTGGTTTTCGGGTTCTTATAGTTGGTTTAATGTATTTTTCTTCTTTCTCATTTTTGGAGGGATAATCCTTGATAAGATGGGTGTCAGATTCACAGGAATAGTTTCAGGGATTGTAATGATTATCGGCGCTGGCATAAAATATTTTGCAGTATCCACACATTCTCTGGACGGACAAACTTGGACAATAATCTGGACATTTCCCGCACAGGTATGGTTAGCTTCTATCGGGTTTGCAATATTTGGAGTCGGATGTGAAGTTGCAGGAGTTACAGTTTCGAAAATTATTGTTAAATGGTTTAAAGGTCATGAAATGGCTTTGGCTATGGGATTGCAGCTTGCAATTGCGAGGCTTGGAACAGCGGTTGCATTATCCTCATCTTTACCGGTAGCACTTAAATTTGGACTTGTTTCTGCTCCTGTACTTATTTGTCTAATTTTGTTATGT
>PMEC01000253.1 GCA_003155705.1 Bacteroidales bacterium | reverse complement strand
TAACAGGCGAATATGTAAATAATATAAACAATTAAGTCAATAAATAATAATTGAAATGGACACTCCTGTTGAAAAAATGGATAAACCTATTCCAAAGAAAAAAGGCATTCAGAAAAAACACTTCGGCTATCTGGGAATAGTGGTTGTCATGGCAGTGCTATTATATATGGCCTTCTTTTCTGATCGCACATCGACCTATAAAGTTGAGAAGGATAAACTAATAATAGAAAAAGTAATTGAAGATCAATTCAATGATTATATAACGGTTTCAGGAACTGTCGAGCCGATCAGTACAATCTTCCTGGATGCCCAGGAAGGAGGACGCGTCGAAGAAAAACTCATTGAAGAAGGATCTATGGTGAAAAAGGGAGAGGTTATCTTAAGGCTGTCCAATCCCGATCTTTATCTTAATATTCTCAACAGCGAGGCACAGCTTGCTGAAAAAGAAGANNAAGGAACGTAATTACCGGCAGAACGAAATTCTGATCAAAGATAACCTTATTTCAAAAGAGGATTATATCCGCTCAAAAGAAGACCTGGATATGGCTATGCAATCCAAAGACTTGTTCATTGAACGCCAGAAACAGGACTCTCTTTTTCGTACGGTGAATGTTGAGACTATAAAAACCGACCTGGTGAATATGAGAAAAAACCTGGCTCTTGTCAAGGCCAGGGTAGAAAACCTGAATGTTACTGCTCCTGTGAATGGCGAACTCGGTCTTTTAAGCCCGGAAATCGGACAAAATATAAACCGGGGAGAAAACATGGGACAAATAAATGTACTGACATCATATAAGGTCACTGCCCAGATTGATGAACATTATATCGACAGAGTGAGAGCTCAACTTACTGCAACGCTTGAAAGACAGGGCCATAACTTTAATCTGACAGTGAGGAGAGTTTATCCTGAAGTTAGGAACGGAACTTTTAAAATTGATTTGATCTTCAGAGACAGCATGCCGGAAAATATAAGGACAGGGCAGACATATTACATAAGCCTTCAGTTAGGGCAACCAAAAGTTTCGGTGCTGGTGCCAATAGGTGGATTCTTCCAGGAAACCGGTGGACAATGGATATTTGTTCTTGATCCCACAGAATCATTCGCGGTTAAACGTAATATAACCATAGGAAGGAAAAATCCAAAATATTATGAAGTTCTTGATGGTCTGCAACCTGGTGAAAAGGTAATAATATCGGGTTATGAGACTTTCGGCAAAAATGAAAAGCTAATTCTTAAAAAATAAAAATAACTGTTAATACTTAAAGTCATGATTAAAACAAATGATTTAACTAAGATCTTCAGAACTGAAGAAGTTGAGACAACAGCTCTCAATAAAGTCACTCTAAATGTAAAAGAGGGAGAATATGTAGCAGTCATGGGCCCTTCAGGTTGCGGAAAATCAACTCTGCTGAACATCCTGGGATTGCTTGATAACCCCACATCAGGAAGCTATATTTTCAACGGCACCGAGGTAGCAAACCTGAGGGAACGCGACAGAACAATCTTCCGTAAAGGAAATATTGGCTTCGTTTTTCAGAGTTTCAATCTGATCGACGAACTTAATGTTTACGAAAACGTGGAGCTCCCACTAATTTATCTTAAGATGAAAGCAGGTGAAAGAAAACAAAGAGTAGAAGGAGCTCTGGAAAGAATGAAAATCGGACATCGCGCCAAGCACTTTCCCCAGCAACTATCCGGAGGACAACAGCAGAGAGTAGCTATTGCACGCGCCGTAGTTGCAAATCCAAAACTGATCCTTGCCGACGAACCGACCGGTAACCTCGACTCAAAAAATGGTATCGAGGTTATCAATCTTCTCATCGAGCTTAATAAGGAGGGAACAACCATTATTATGGTGACTCACTCCGACAGGGATGCAGGATATGCACACAGGATTGTCAACCTGTTCGATGGTCAGATTGTAACAGAAAAACTGACATAGTCCCGCTTCTTGTCAGAATATATTAAGAGGTGCCCATTACAGGACACCTCTTTGTCTATAAGTATAATTATATGTGTCAATTTTTTTGAATCGCTATGTATGATTTATTTACAAAAAAGTAGTACTAAACCGGCGATTAAAAGGTATATACCTGTATATGTGACACATACAATAGCTGGCATGTACTTTGAGATTTCTTAAAGGTAATTTCATAATACTATTACTATATGATAAAGATTTTATTACGCAACGGATTCAGGTCATTGATCAACCAAATGCCATACTCATTTGTAAACATTCTGGGAATGACCGTCGGAATTGCATCTGCCCTGATTTTGATTATATGGATTTCAGTTGAAACCAGTTATGATAAATTTCATAAAGACCAGGAAAGATTGTACAGAGTTGCAATGATTTTGAAAACTCCGAACAGGGATCTAAACTGCGCTCAAATAAACGCACCAGCAGGGCCGGAATATAAAAGTGAGTTCCCGGTAATTGAGAAATCGGTCCGGTTCGATGTAAATCCTGAATCAGTTATTTATAACGACAAAACAATTAAACTCCAGGTATTCTATACCGATAGTACCTTTTTTGATATATTCTCTTTTGACCTTGTCAGAGGTGACAAAAAAAACTGTCTCGAGTCCTCTCAGGGAATCGTATTGACAGAAAAAGCTNNTGCCTGGCACCAATTTCTTTCCGTGAAAAACAGGTTCATGTCGGTTGGGATGGGGGGCTAACGTGCTATACATATCTTAAACTTATCAAGGGTGCCGACCCCAAAGTACTTGAAAAACAGATCATTGAGTATATGGAAAGTGCAATTAATAAAGTATACAGGAGATCAGGTTTTCTATTAACTCCTTATCTTCAGAAAATAAGTGAAATTCACCTTGATTCGACAGCTGATTATGATCTGGGAGAAAAAGGAAGCAGAATGCAGGTTATATTGTTCTCAGCTATTGGATTACTGATATTATTAATTGCATGTTTCAACTTTGTGAATATAAGTACTGCATTATCCTTACGCAGGGTAAAAGAGGTTTCAGTAAAAAAAATATTTGGTTCTGACAGGAAGAAGATAATTTTGTTTTTCGTCATTGAATCAGCAATCGCAATTATTATTTCGCTTATACTGGCTTTCTTATTAGTAAAGATTTTACTGCCGGTTGCTGCACATCTGATTGGCAAAGATCTGACACTGACAGTCATCAGGTTCCCGGTATGGTTATTGATTTATGTCTCATTGTTTATCTTTTGTACTGTTTTCGCAAGTTTTTATAGTTCTTTCTATCTTTCTTCAATCAGTCCGATGGCTTTATTGAACAGCATTAACCAGGGCAGAAGAAAACAAATCTCAAGAAATATCCTGGTAACTTTTCAATATACAATATCCATAGCGCTCACGATCTGTTGTCTGGTAATATTTTCACAGATGCAGTACGTAAAAAAGAGTGATAAAGGTTTCAATGAAAAAAATATCCTGTTGGTCAACCTGAATTCAAAAACCTCTCAGTCAGATAATATGATTAAGGATAGGTTTTCATCTATCCCTGGTGTTTTATCGGTAACCGAGTCTGCCGGCGGAACTCCTGGATTGGGTTTTACTTCTAATGGATATATGGCGGAGGGAGTTGAAAAGCCAATCCTGGCTAATGCACTGTATGTCGATGAAAACTATCTGAAAACGATGGGAATTTCCATAATCGAAGGCCGGGATTTCAGAAATTTGAAAGAAGAAGGTAATAAAGCTATCATCAACCAGTCTTTTGCTAAATTGTTAGGTTGGAATGAGCCCACAGGGAAATCAATTTCAAGAAACAGGATAAAATATGAAGTTATCGGCGAAGTTAAGGACTTCAATACCTCCTCACTTCACAACAAAACTGAACCAATCTTTATTTCAACGACAAATGAATGGAAAAAATATGAGAACATTATTATTAAATACCAGTCTTCAAACCTTCAGGCGATAATTAAAAGCTGTGAATCAGCATTAAAGGAAATCGACCCAAAGGCCCCCTTTGAATATGAGATTCTGGAAGATTCAATTTCAGAGAGCTATTCAAGTGATAAGAAGCTGAATGTTCTTTTCCTCGTGTTGTCTGTAATTGCAATATTCATTTCAAGTCTTGGCTTATTCGGGCTGGCAACGTTCGCCACACAGAGCAGGTTGAAAGAGATCAGCATAAGGAAAATAAATGGTTCGACCATATCTGAGGTCTTCCGGAAATTCAATTATGAATTACTAAAATGGATTTTAATATCATTTATAATTGCCGCACCAGTAGGCTATTGGGTTATAAACAAATGGCTCAATAATTTTGCATATAAAACGACCATCAGTGTATGGCTTCTTTTATCGTCCGGATTACTGGCTCTTTCAGTAGGTCTGTTAACCGTCAGCTGGGCAGCATTAAAAGCCGCAAAAGCGAATCCGGCTGAGGTTCTCAGGAAAGAATAACAGGATCTCTGGTAGGATTGTCTTAGAAATGTTCCGGGCTAAAGCCCTGTTAACATGATGCTTAGTAACCACGGACTTAAGTCCGTGGTTATTGATAATGAGATGATTATGGACTTTAGTCCTAAAATATTAAAGAAACGGTGGTTCCTCTACCCGCTGTGGAATCACATGTTATGTTTCCATTATGAAGTCTCATTATCTGTTTTGAAAGACTTAAACCAATACCGGAACCCGATTCTTTGGTAGTAAAAAAAGGTATAAATATTTTCTCAAGGACATCAGCATTCATCCCAGGACCATTGTCTCCAATTGTAATAATGACTCTTTCATCAATGTCTTTGGATGCATTTATTTCAATTATCTTATCCTCCATGCTTAATTCAAAAGCTTCAACAGAGTTTCTGATAACATTTATAATTACCTGAGCCACCAGTTTATCATCAGCCATTAAAGTCAGACCTGATGGTGTAACATTTATTTTAATTGCAGGTCTGATTTGAAATTTTTCACTTCCCGAATCGAGGAAACTGTTTGCAAGGATAGTTATTCTTTCGAAAAACTCTTCAATATTAATCCTTGTAAATTCGGGCTTTGGGAGCTGAGTGAGACTCCTGTAAGACTCTACAAATTTTATCAGTCCTTTCCCGTGTTCCTCTATAATACTGAGACCTCTGATAGTATCCGAAATTATTTTTCCAGTTATTAATTCCGGACCTGTTTCATTTCCATCTGACTTATAAAAACCTGACAAAGTGGAACTTAAAGAGGTAATAGGGGCAACTGAATTCATGATCTCATGATTAAGGATCTTAATCAGTTTTTGCCATGAATCCATTTCGTGTTTATCGAGTTCATTTTTGATATCCTGCAAAGTCACTATTTTTATCTCTCTGCCCTGCATGACAATTTTTTGCGAATAAACAGCCAGGCTCAGCAAATTATGTTCGACCTTAATATTTATCCTCTTCTGTTCTCCTGCATCAATTGTTTCAAGCAGCTCAACCAGTTTCGGATCTATGTTTTTCAGCTTGTCAATATGAGAAATATGGTCGAGATTGAACATCCTTTTTATTTCAGGATTTACAAATTCTACGACGCCATTACTATAAAAAGAGATTATTCCGGTTCTGATTTTCTCCATTATGCTTTTATAGAACTTTTCCTGAAGTTCTATGTTTAATTTTGCATTTTTTAGCTTTTCATTCAGCTCATTGAGGCTTTTGTTCAGCTTCTTCTCACTTGCAAACCCAATCCCCTCCGGAAAAAATAAAGAGGTTTCATCATTTCTGACAGCACTGAAAAAAAATGCAAGTTTCTTATTTGTCCTGTTTAACCAGATGCTGAATGAAATTGTTATAAGGATCAGGAGGGCCAACGAAAGTGTAGTATAAGAAAGGTCCCTTCCAAGGCTGAAAGCAAAGGCTGAAGTAGTCAATATTATTGCTGCCAGGTAGCCTATGATAATAAGATAAAATCTTTTATAGATCATATTTTTTTAACTTATTATAGAGGGTCTGCCTGGTAATACCCAGCTGTGCGGCAACGGCGCTCATATTATTGTCATATTTCACAAGAGCTTCCGAGATCATTTTCTTCTCCATTTCATCAAGAGTGGTATTCTCACTACTAATAGCACCTTTCAATAAAGTATTGAAAACAAAATCCGATGGTCCAAGTACAGTTGAATCGGCCATAATAACTGCCTTTTCGACAGAATGGCGGAGCTCCCGGATATTTCCGGGCCAGTGGTAATTTGAAAGTTTTTCCTGGGCTTGTGTACTGATACGCATATTGCCTTTATTGTATTTCTCACAATAGACCCTGAGGAAATGAGTTGCAAGTACGGGTATATCATCGACCCGGTCTCTAAGGGGCGGTACTTCAATCTGGATGGTATTTAACCGGTATAACAGATCTTCCCTGAATGAACCTTCTCTTACCATTGTGTGGAGGTTACAGTTTGTTGCACAAACCAGCCTGATATCGATGTGAACCGGTTTGTTTGAACCGACTTTTGTTATGTATCTGTTCTGAATAACACTGAGAAGCTTTGATTGTGACTGTAATGAGAGATTTCCAATCTCATCGAGGAAAAGAGTTCCATTTTGTGCCATCTCGAATTTTCCTTTTCGATCGTCTTTTGCATCAGTAAAAGCACCTTTTACATGGCCGAACATTTCGCTCTCAAAGAGAGTTTCTGTAATTGAACCCATATCCACAGTGACCATCAGCTCATTGTTCCTTTTTGAAAGATTGTGTATTTCCCTGGCAATCAACTCTTTTCCGGTCCCGTTCTCACCGGTAATCAGTATGTTTGCATCTGTTACGGCAACCTTCCTTACAATGTTCATAACATTGATCATCGTGGGTGATGCTCCAAGAACTATTTTTTCATTACTTCTGTTAATCTCTTTTTTCAGATAAAGGTTATCTTTTTTCAGGTGCAGAGCTTCCTGTCGTGAAGTTCTGAGTTTCCACGCAGAATTCAACGTTGCAATCAGTTTGCTGTTATCCCAGGGTTTAAGAATAAAATCGACAGCTCCCTCCCGGATTGCTTTCACAGCTAGTTCCACATCGCCATAAGCAGTGATCATAATAACACTTATATTGCAGTCATGTTTTAATATTTCTTTCATCCAGAACAGGCCTTCATTTCCAGAATTAATACCGGCCATGAAATTCATATCCAGCAATACCATATCTATTTCATACTGCCGAAGTTTTTCAGGTATTCTGCTGGGATCAGTAATTGAAATTATTTTCTCAATCTCATATTGCAGCATCATTTCAAGTGCACTGATGACACTCTTATTGTCATCAATTATGAGCAAAGTACCTTTAATCATTTCCTCTTTTTTTCAAAGATTTGAATTTTAATAGTATATGTCAAATATATGTCAAATAATTAGACACTATAACAGGCATTAATAAATTATTAAAAAGTGGAGTATCCGTTTTCAATAACAAGCCCTCATTGATTTTC
>PMEC01000051.1:15331-62267 GCA_003155705.1 Bacteroidales bacterium | reverse complement strand
GAACCTGGAATGTTGCACCACCTACCCTTCGGCTTTTCACCTCAACCTGTGGTGTAATATTGTCCAGAGCCTGCTTCCAAATCTCAAGCGGGGACTTAGTTTCATTCTTGAGCTTGTCAGCAACAATATCCAGAGAATCGTAGAAAATTTTGTATGCTACAATTTTCTTCCCATTAAACATAAGATTATTCACAANNGTTTTGATTTTCTCATTATCTTATTCCTTTAACTGTTACTTCTTTGGTCTTTTAGTACCATATTTTGATCTTCTCTGAGTACGGCCATCAACGCCGGATGTATCAAGAGCGCCTCTGACAAGATGATAACGGACACCGGGGAGATCCTTTACTCTTCCTCCTCTTATCAATACAATTGAGTGCTCCTGAAGATTATGACCCTCTCCCGGAATATAAGCATTGACTTCTTTCTGGTTAGTAAGCCTGACTCTGGCTACTTTTCTCATAGCTGAATTAGGTTTCTTCGGCGTTGTGGTATAAACACGAACGCAAACTCCCCTCCTCTGAGGACATGAGTCCAAAGCCGGAGCCTTACTTTTATCTACCAGCTTCTTCCTGCCTTTTCTGACTAATTGCTGAATTGTGGGCATAAATACAATTATTTAGCATTAAATTTTACCAAAAAAAATGGTTTGCAAAGGTATTATTTTTATTTCTTAATTTACAAACAAGTCTTCTATTTTTTTTATAACAAAAAAACACGCTTGCCTTACATACCTTATCAATATTAATAAAAAGGCATTCCAACAAGTTTCCAAAAAAATATTTCTTACTTAAATTGTAAGTTATAAACAGGTTCCTTCCCGATTTTTCCCAAGGGAAAACTTTTGTAAACTTACCAGTGAAAGAAAAACCGGTACTCCTGTATTTCAAAAAACTGGTGCAAAGAAAATAAAAAATTTGTAATTATAGCCTCTTTCTTAAACTGTTTTTAAAAAATTATTATTTTTGTCCCCTCAATTTCCAGGTATATAATAAATGTATAACGAATAATATCTACTGAAAGATGAAAACCTATCAATCCGACCAGATTAAGAATATTGCTATTCTTGGTAACTCAGGATCGGGTAAAACGACATTAGCGGAAGCCATGCTCTTCAATGGCGGTGTTATTGAAAGAAGAGGAACCATTGAAGGATCCAATACTGTCTCAGACTACAGACCTATTGAGCACGAAAATGGCAACTCCATCTTTTCGACAGTGCTGTATGCTGAATTCAAAAACAAGAAGATCAATATTCTTGACACTCCGGGGCTCGATGATTTCAGCGGTGGAGTAATATCCTCTCTTTATGCAGCTGATACTGCGGTTATGACAATTAATGTTCAGAATGGTGTTGAGGTCGGAACAGAAATTCATTTCCGGCATGCCGAGAAGGTTAATAAACCGCTTATACTGGTGGTAAATGGTCTGGACCACGAAAAGGCAAACTTTGAAAAATCGCTTGAAATGATGAAAGAACGCCTGAGCAATAACATTATACTCATTCAGTATCCTGTTAATGAAGGTGTTGGTTTCAATGCGGTTATTGATGTTCTTAAGATGAAAATGCTCAGATACGGAAAAGATGGCGGTGCTGCTGAGATTGTTGATATACCCTCAGAACATGCCGACAGAGCAGCAGAACTTCATGCCTCGCTTGTTGAAAAAGCTGCCGAAAGTGATGAGTCGCTTATGGAACTTTTCTTTTCAAATGATACTTTATCTGAAGAGGAGATAAGAAAAGGCATCGTCAAGGGAATCCTAACCAGGGGAATGTTCCCCGTATTCTGTATTTCTGCAAAGAATAATATCGGGGTTGATGATCTTATGGAGTTCATTATCAATGAAGCTCCTTCTCTTTCGGATATGCCTGCCCAAGTTAACAGCAAGGGAAATGAAGTGAAACCAAATCCGGCTGGTCCCGCCTCGGTATATGTTTTCAAATCATCAATTGAAGAACATATCGGAGAAATAAACTACTTCCGTGTCTATTCAGGTAAGATTACCGAAAACCTTGATGTGGTTAACAGTAATAATGGTACAAAAGAGAGACTGTCACAATTATATGTTTGCGCCGGAAAGAACCGCACCAGAGTTCCTGAACTTCATACAGGGGATATCGGAGCATTTGTAAAACTTAAAAACACAAAGACCAATCATACTCTCAATGCTCCGGGAAATGACTGGAAATATGAAGGTGTGAAATTTCCTGAACCAAAGTATCGTACAGCTATTAAAGCTCAGAGCGAGAGTGACGACGAAAAACTTGGTGAAGCTCTTAACAAACTTCACCTGGAAGATCCGACAATTATAATTGAATATTCAAAGGAACTTAAGCAGATCATTGTTCATGGACAGGGAGAATACCACCTGAATATTATGAAGTGGCATCTTGATAATATTTATAAGATCCCTACTAACTTTAATCTTCCAAAAATTCCTTATCGTGAGACAATTACAAAATCAGCACAGGCTGACTACCGTCACAGGAAACAATCTGGCGGCGCCGGGCAGTTTGGAGAGGTTCACATGCTTATAGAGCCTTATGAGGAGGGCTCAACTGAAGTCAACATTCAGAAAATAAATGGGAAAGATGTCAAAATTTCTGTTCGCGACAAGGAAGAAATTGATCTTCCATGGGGAGGAAAACTTGTTTATGTAAACAGTATAGTTGGAGGAGCCATTGATGCACGTTTTCTACCAGCTATCCTTAAAGGGATTATGGAAAAAATGGAAACCGGTCCTTTAACAGGTTCATATGCCCGCGATATAAGGGTTTACGTTTACGATGGNNCCATCAGAACGTATGGGTGATGTTATAAGTGACCTTCAGGGAAGACGTGGAATGGTACTGGGAATGGCAAGCGAAAAAAGGTTTGAGGTAATTAAGGCAAAGGTACCTCTTGCTGAGATGAACAAGTATTCGACAGCTCTGAGTTCAGTAACCGGTGGCCGTGCATTCTATACTATGAAATTTGCAGAATATGCACAGGTACCTGGTGATGTTCAGGATGCCGTAATTAAAGCTTACGCTGAAGAAGAAGAGGATGAATAGTGTAGAATAATGCATAATTCTATAAAAGANNAAAGATACACTAAACTGTCTTCAAAATATCCCATACAAATGCCCTGATGCCAACCTCATCGTTAATGGCATCAATCTTCTTAACTTTATCAAGAACTGTATCAACAAGCTCATCCTCTACGATTGTCAGAACACTTTTATTAATTTCCGGCCAGGCATGAGTACCAAGATGAGGAACACCTGTATTGGTTCCTCTCCCCTGAATATTTTCCCAAAGTGAATACCCTTTTATTCCCAGCTTATCAAGCAGATACTCAATTTTTTCAGTATGTGCCTGGTTGTATATTATCATTATTGCTTTCATATTACCGGATATAATTGGTTACTTTTTTGTTACATCATTATTTCCATTTCCGTTCATGAAATCAAATTCTGAATAGACGGCAATGTTTTTGTTACGTTCACCGCGTTTTGCAAAAACTGCATAAACAACAGGAACAAGCACTAGTGTTACAAAAGTAGAAAAGATCAGTCCTCCAATAACCGCAACACCCATCGGGCTCCAGAGTTCTGACCCTGAACCCGAACTCATTGCCAGTGGAAGCATTCCAAGGATAGTAGTAGCTGAAGTCATTAAAACCGGCCTCAGTCGCGATCGCCCGGAAATTGCGATTGCTTCATATAATTCATTACCCCTGTCACGCATCAGGTTAATAAAGTCGACGAGAACAACTGCATTCTTTACTACAATACCGATAAGCATTACGGCCCCTATTCCGGATATGACGCTTAGTGAAGTATGGGTTACAAAAAGTGCTATTGCCACACCGGAAAATGCAAATGGTATTGAGAACATTATTATGAAAGGCATTTTAAGCGACTCAAATTGTGATGCCATTATCAGATAGACCAGAATCAAGCTTATAACCATCAGCAAAGCAATATCCTTGAAAGCATCCATCTGATCCTTTATAGCACCAGATATCTGTACCATTACACCGCCGGGTAGCTTTGTTTCATCAATCGCTTTCTGAACTTCGATCTGAAGATCGGTAAGTGATCGTTTATATGGTGTAAATGAAACATTTACAATCCTCTCTTTACGTTTACGCTGTATATTTGGCGGGGACCAATACTCTTTCACTTTAGCTATTTCACCTAACCTGATCACCTGTCCAAGTGGATTTGTTATGCCAATGTTTTCTATATCAGTTAGAGTGCTTCTTGCATCCTTTTTAAATCGTACAACAACATCATACTCATCACCAAACTGACGAAGCTTTGTAGCTGTCAGGCCATCGACCCTGTTCTTAACGGCATTTGAGGCCATTGCAGTATTGAGTCCGTTTGCCATCATTTTATTCTGATCAAATATTATCTGCAATTCGGGTTTGGATTTATCGCGGCTGATTGTGACATCTTTGGCGCCCTGCATCTTCTTAATCTTACCTGCAAGTTCTTCGGCAACCAGGTTTGTTTCAGCAATATTATAACCGTAAACCTCAACTGCAACTGAGCTTCCACCAAAGCTTCCCATATTATCGGAAGTACTGACAGTAAAGTCAATTATTTCTGGAATTTTAGCAAAGTCACCTCTCATCTCTTCTGCTATTTCGAAAACAGATTTTTTCCTTTCCTTAATAGGTTTCAGACTCAGACTGTAGCGTATTGTATGAGTACCTCCGGCATTAAATATTGAGGCAAATCCGCCCTGATCATCTGAACCTGTTGAAGTTGACATAATGATTACTTCAGGATATTTTGTTTTAATCAGTTCGTCAATTTTATTAGCCGTAAGCAATGTCTGATCTACTCTTGTACCGGTCTGAAGCTGAATAGTTGCTGAAATTCGTGATTGGTCAGCTTGTGGAAAAAACTCAGTTTCAATTACGGTAAACAAACTCATTGAACCTACAAAAACTACCAAAGCAATTAAAGAGACAACTGATTTATGACGCAGGGCCCAGCGCAAAGTTCTTTCATAAAAACGGTCGAGCCAGTTTAGCCCTTTCCTTATGCTTCCGTCGTAGGTCCAGAACGGAGCGTCTTTTTTTATAGGATACCATTTCAACATTAGTGCGCTTAACGTTGGAGTAAGTGTAATAGCTGCAAAAACAGATGTCACAATGGTTATCGATACACTCATACCAAGCTGCTTAAACAGAACTCCGGTAAGACCTTTTACGAAAGTCAGCGGAAAGAACACGGCAACAACCGTCAACGTGGTAACAATAACTGCCAGCCATACTTCATTGGTAGCATAAATGGCTGCTTCCCTCGGACGACTTCCTCTTTCAATGTGCCTTGTAATATTTTCGAGAACCACAATAGCATCATCCACAACCATACCGATAGCTATTGATAATGAAGTAAGCGATATAATGTTTATTGACGCTCCTGATATGAACAGGTAAATAAATGCTACAATAAGAGAAATAGGAATGGTGAGGATAATTATAAATGTTGCTCTCCATCTTCCAAGGAAAAACAGGACGACAAGAATAACGAATATTGCAGCATACATCAGTGTCTCAGTAAGGTTGCTGACTGAATCCTGTATAAAGGTCGCACTATCGAATAATTTTTCAATTTTAACGTCAGACGGAAGATCTTTTTTAAGTAATGCAAGAGACTTATCTACCTCTTTTGTAACCTTGACAGTATTGCCCCCGGATTGTTTCTGAATGTACATAGCCATACCTTTGGATCCGTTTACTTTTGTGTCGAGTTTCGATTCGCGGATGGTATCGCGTACTTCCGCAATGTCCTTCAGATAAACGTTACTACCATTGTAGCTGGTGACAACAATATTCTTAACTACGTCACTTTCAGGAAATTCGCCCTGAACCCGTAACGGGTAATCAGTCTTGCCCATCTCAATATATCCTGCGGGCATGTTCATGTTCTCTGCCCTTAGAATACTGCCTATCTGTTCAATAGTAAGGTTATAAGCCTCCATTTTCCGCGGATCGACATCGATATAGATTTTGCGACCCGGAACACCGGAAAGAGAAACTGAGCCCACTCCGTCGATCCTGTTTAATGGGTTGACAATTTTTTCGTCAAGTATTTTCTCGAGGCCGGCATAACTCTCTTTTGCAGTGATGGCATAAAAGATTATGGGCATCATGTTTGTATTGAATTTTATGATAGTAGGCTTTTCACAATCATCAGGCAGATACCTTTCAACCATGCTCAAAGCACTCCTGATGTCGTTCGATGCTTCGTCAAGGTTAGTCCCGTATTCAAAATTCATGAATATGACAGATGTGGCATCACTCGAAGTGGAAGTGATCTCTTTCAGGTTGCTGACTGAGTTCAGTGAATTCTCCAGAGGCTTGGTCACGTTCGATTCAATATCCGAGGCGCTTGCACCCGGATATGTTGTATAGACAACTACATAAGGTAATTCCATCTCCGGATAAAGATCTACCGGTAACTGAACCAGGGAATAGAGACCCATTACCATCAGGGCAACAAAAACCAGGATAGTTGTAACAGGCCTTTTTACTGATGCACTATATATACTCATTTTATTATTATTGAAGTGCTTATAATTATTTTATTATCTCAATCTTATCACCGTTAATGAGGCGTGACTGCCCCTCATTCACAAGCATGTCTCCTTCCTTGAGATTCTTTGATATAATCTCAATCTGATCATCAAACCGCTTTCCTAAGTCAACTTCAACTCTTTCGGCAATATTGTTTTTTTCAACAAAAACATATCTTGTGTTCGTCCCCTCCTGAACAAGAACAGTATATGCAGGAACAACAAAAGTTTCAACCTCACCAAGATCCATTGACACTCTGACAAACATTCCAGGCTTCAGTAGTTCGTTCCTGTTGGGAAGTTCAACTTCCGTAATAAATGACCTGGTTGCGGAATTTATCGTTGGAGCTATTCTGAACACCGTTCCAGTGAAAATTTCATTATTATAAACATCGGCGGTAATTTTAGCCTTCATCCCCTTTTTTATCAAAGGATAATACTGCTCAGAGATGCTGACATTAACTTTTAACGGATCAACCTGCATAACTGTGACCACGGCAGATCTCCCTGTCTGTGTAGATGGTCCTCCTGAATACATTTCTCCATTTTCGAAATATTTTCCGGTCACAACTCCAAAGAATGGAGATTTAAGCTGAGTATTCTCTTTCATGAAATCAACATTTGTTTTTGTAACATCGTACTGGGTTTTCATCTGATCATACTGCTGCTGCTTTGCACTGCCTGACTTTAGTAGTGTATCAATCCTGCTAAGATCTTTCTGTAAATTACTCAGCTGAAGTTCAAGCTGATATAACTGGGTGCGATCCATAAGAAAAAGATCATCACCCTTATTTACTTTGTCTCCCACCTCAACGTATATTTTATCAATCCTTCCTGGGGTTGATGGGGCCATATTAACCTCTTCGAAAGGAAGTATTGATGCGGTGTAGTCAATGGTTCTTGAAATGTTGGTTTTTGAAAGGGTCATAACCTTTACAGGAATTGCTTTCTTATTTGCCGTCTGATCCTGAGTTGAGGTTGCATTATTGGTTTTGGATGAACAACCGGAAAGAATGATTCCGAGGATCAATATTGCTGAAATTGTTTTAAAGTATTTCATTATAATTAATTTTGATGGTTTCCATTTTTGGTTAACTACATGTTATCTAATAATTTGTCCAGTGCCAGTTTTGTCTGAAGCAGATTCATTAGCGCCGATACATAATTATTTTCTGCCTGCAGATAGAGACTGTTGGCCTGAGTAAGCTCAAGGCTTGATGCCATTCCCTGCCTGAATTTATTTTCCATACTTGAATATACTCTTTTCGAGACTTCAACATTGTCTTTCTGGCTGTTATACTGAATATTGGCATTTACCAGGTTATAGCGAAGCTGTTTTTCCTGTATTTTCAACTTTTCAGTGACCATATCTTTTGTTGTTCTTGCTTTCTCAAGATTGATCTCAGCTTTTTTGATTTTAGTGTATTTCTGTCCGCTTGCAAAAATCGGTATTGAAAGCTGTAGACCAGTCATTGAATTGCGGAACCATTGTTGGTTTGAAATTTTATCACCCATACCATTGATTCCATAATTATAAAATCCGGCCAGAGATGGAAGAACAGCTGCTTTTTGTGTTTTCAGCTGCAGAGATGACATCATTTCCTCTCCTTCTATCAATCTGTAGTCGACATTTTTCGTATGGTCGAACTGTTGTGAAAGAAGAGCTTCAACATTAACTTCCCTGATAAGGCTTTCAAGAGTCTCTTTCAAAATGATCTTTGTATCGGCTGTAACACCGAGCTGAAACCTGAGAAGATTATAATTAAGTTCAATTGCACGTTGCATTGAGCTCCGGGAGTTTTCTACCATTGTAACATTTGATACCATCTGATCAATATCAGTTTGCTCTGCCATGCCGGCTGAATACATGGCCCTTGTCGATTTAAGAGTTTCATTCAGGTTTGATATATTCTTATCGAGAATTTCCAGGGATTTTTCAGAAACCAATATCAGAAAATATGCCGTGCTGACCGATTCCTTAGTATCAAGTTCTGATTTTTTAAGATTATCTGAACTTAATTTCTGAGCAAGTTTTGTCGTCTCTATTCCAATGTAAAATGGGGCATTGAAGAGAAGCATTGTTGCCTGAATACTGGCTCCCGAGTTGTACTGAGACCCGAATGTCACTGGTATTTTGGTACCTGGTTGTCCAAAAAACTCACCCGGTAAAAGAGTTGTCATTAATTTCAGATTATCTTCAAAAGAACCTGAGGCGCTGAGTTGCGGCAATCCGGCAGAAATGGTTTCCCATAATGCAAGTTTTGATGACTGTACATCAAGTTGTGCCGAAATCATCATCTTATTATGCAGAATGGCATAATCCTGCGCCTCTTTAAGAGTCAGATTTAATTCACTGTTGATTGCCTGCGGGTAATTTATGCCTCCGGTCAGTAAGAGGAGCAGTGAAACTGTCAATAACTGTCTTTTTCTCATATTATCTTTTGTTTTCACATTTTATTTTTTTTGCTTAAAAAATCAGAATTCTATCTCGTGTTTATTAATCAGATAGATTCCCTCGGATGTTGATATACCCCTGAGGAAATTGATAACGACATTTCTTATAACATCACGACGTGAAAACTTCTCATATGGATAAAGATTAGTATCCATTGTCGATCTGAATAAAGTGAATAAACACCTGTTAACAAGGTCTGCGTTGATTTCCCTTCTAAAAAGTTTTTCTTTAATGCCCCGTTCAATCACCTCTAAATTATTACTGTAATCCGGCATTTCGTATTTATTAGATTTATTCACCAGAACCTCATTATGATATTTCTTCATATCAGAAAAAAAAGCAGGACTAATCTGCTGAAAATGATCACTGTTAATTTCAAGCAGTTTAAATATTGCTGCAATAGCATTTTCTGACTCATCGAGAACTTTTTTGACTAAATCCTTTTGCTTTTCAACCATCCAGGTCAAAACACCAATCAGCAACTCATCCTTGTCAGAAAATACTTCATAAATGGTTCTTTTTGACATACCCAGTTGAGTTGCAATGGAATCCATTGTCACTGCTTTTATGCCATAGGTCCTGAATAATTCTGCTGCTCCCTGAATTATCCTGTCTCTGCTATCCATAGTTTAAGAAAATATTTGATGCAAAAATATGAAAACTTTTTTAGTTTACATAGTTTTATTTGTCAAATATCGGTAAAATCCAGTAAACCGCAGAATATGACCGGTGAATAGCGAAATGAGTAATGGTATAAAGGCGCAAGGGGTAAAGGCATAATGGCATTGTAATAAATATTTTTATAACTTGCCGTTGTGCTGATATATTAATCTATCACAAAATGTCAATCCCTAATATTATTTACCAGGTCGATGCATTCACGACACAGCCGTTCAAAGGGAATCCTGCAGGAGTCTGCGTACTGGATTATGAGCCTTCCGTGGTATGGATGCAGAATGTTGCCATGGAGATGAATCTTTCCGAAACAGCATTTATCTTTCCCGGAAAAGATTGCCGGTCCATAAGATTCTATACGCCTGAGGCTGAAATCAATCTCTGTGGACATGCCACATTATCTGCGTCGCATATTTTTTATGAAAGGAAAATGGTGAGAAGTAAAGAGGAGATCAGGTTTTCATCAAAAGCTGGTGAACTTAGGATTAGAAAGCTGGAAGATTGGATTACAATGAATTTTCCATCCTACCCTTTAGAAAAGAAAAATATAACTTCTCTCTTTGAAGAACTAACAGGCATAAGACCAGTCGAATTATATACTACTGAACATGGATGGACACTTGCCTTACTTAAAAACGAAAGTGAAGTCATAAATTTAAACCCACATTTCTCTCTTATGAAAAATTCTGAATTCGGTGATCTGATTGTAACAGCACCCTCTTCAGATCCTGATTTTGATTTTTGTGTAAGATGCTTTGCTCCTGCTCTTGGCATTAATGAAGATCCTGTGACTGGTTCAGCTCATTGTGCTCTCGTACCGTTCTGGAATATGAAAACAGGAAAAACAGACTTTGTCTCGCACCAGGTTTCAAAAAGAAGCGGAGTCTTAAAAGTTTCACTTAAAGGAGAAAGAGTGGAAATTTCAGGACAAGCTAAAACAATTTTTAAAGCTGATCTGTTCGTGTAGGAAGGCGCTGTGGTGCAAAGGTTCTATGGCAAAACGGCAAAAGTTAGAATTGCTTTAGCTCTTGGACCATTATACCTTTGAGCCATTGTTCTTTTTTTCATCTGTATAAATAAAGGAATCCTCTGTATGGTTTACCGTTATAAATCTTATCATCCCATCCTTGAGCGCGGATAATATAAAAATAGACCCCTGGTGTCGCCTTTGATGAAGAGTTGTTAACATTGCCATTCCAACCTTTCCAGTCTTTTAAACTATCTCCCTCCCCTGAGAAAAAGTAGACCATTAAACCACTCCGGCTGAAAATCTCAACACTTATTGATCGTAAAGATTTGGATTCAACAATAAAGTAATCATTGATCCCATCTCCATCGGGGGTAAAAACATTCGGTATATTAAGCTCCGAAGGGTCAACTACCACTTTATCAAACCTCAACGAATCGACACACAGCAGATTACTTGTTACAGTCAGTTTTACTGAATACTCACCAGGACGGTAATAAATATGTGGCAATGGATTTTCCAATTCTGAAATTGAATCATCCCCAAATTCCCATCTGTAAACAGAACCTCTCACTGAATTATTTGTAAAAGCCACTTTAAGAGGAGCATCCCCATTAACAGGGTCAACTGTAAAATCTGCTTTAACAGTAATTGAAGTAAATGGGAATGATGACACTGAAGTGCAAAGGAAGCTGTCAACAACCTGGAGCTTATAGGTTACATCTTCAATAGGCGGTGTATATGTTACCGGATTAAGATCAATACTGGGATAAGGGATTATGGAAGTCGGGGCAGATGACCATGTGAAAGTAAATGCGTTCTTTAGCCTTATTGCTGTTCCGTCAGCAGGATCCTTATAATAAAAAGTATCTACAGCTGCTTTCCCACTTAAAGCAACATAATCGCAGGTGTAATTCTGAAGACTGGCATGCGCTACAGGTGAATCAAGAAATATCCAGCCAACCAGACTTTTATCGTATCCGCCCGCATCCGTAATTCTAACCATGTATCCACCCTCATCAAGATTGGCTGAAGTCGAACTATTTACTGCTGGATCTGTTTTTAAAGAAATGCTGAAGCTCTTGGTAATATCACTCCATTTGTACCACGAAAAATTAAAAGGGCCCGTTCCACCCGGGCTGACAGCCTGAATAGTCCCTTTTTGTGTTCCAGAAGAATTGCAGTAAATAAAAACCGGGTCATGAACAGTTGAAGGCGGAGAATAGGTAGTAAATCTCAGAGCACTCATACCCGGAGCAGAAAGCTGAGCCAGGCAGACTACTGGTAAAAGGAAAATAAAAATAAATAAGAAATAACGCACAGGTATTCCGGTCTTTTTTATAATAACGCTTTTAAAAAATATTTGGTACAATTAATTACAATTATAATAAAATCCGGCTAAGTTTTATTAATCNNAGATGAAAGACCTCCTCCATATTCGCCCACCATTCACCTTTTGCACGGGTGGCAACAGGATCCTGCATCGGTTCCATAATTGCCCACCACTCCTGCGTTTTCGGATCCGCAGCCATTTTTGCCATATCAACGGCAAAATCAGTACCGGTATATTCAAAATATGCATAAAGCTTCCCGTCTTTATGGAAGATTGAATAATTATGAATATTGCATTTTGTTATCATATCAAGAACACCTGGCCATACCGCTGAATGGTATTTTTTATATCGTTCAAAATGTTCCGGTTTTACACCAATTATCTGACCAAATCTTTTCATGGTTTCGTTGGATTTAATTATTTACTTAATTCATATTTAAAACAAGTTCTAATGTCCTCAATCATTCAGAAGCATTATTTCATATATACCTGGAGCTCCTGAAAAGGAACTGATAACCAATCGTATAATTTGTGCTTCAATTGGTTTAAACACAATTTCCGCATTTGGTCCGATTGTAGTTCCATTATAAAAGGTTTTCCAGTCATTCCCCGATTTATATTGAAGTTCAAATGTTTTGATATTCTTCCCGCTTTCAAATAAAACAGTTTTTGTAAGTCTTTGGGTCTTTCCCAGATCGATTTCCACCCATGGTGCTTTATCATTCTCAGCTGGTTGCCAGAAAGCTCCGCTCCAGTCGCCATTATTAATTGATTTAAGATCCATCCACTGAAAATTTATCCATCTGGGAACTGAATTGGATGAAGCATTGACTTTTTTCATAAAAGAAAGAGAATGTGGTGCAATCTCCATTGGCTTTATTTCCATTGCATTCCCTGCAACTTCAATTTCAACAATTGTGTTGATTGGTTGTAAAAGCTTTCCATCAAATTCAATAGTATATTCTCCATTTTGTATACTGAACTTTGCACTACCCCCTCCTGCAAGACTGCATTTCATTATCTTCATCCCAAAATCAGGAAGAGTTATTTTTGGCGAATTTCCAAACCACTTCAGGATATGCAGATATATTTTATTCCCTTTTCGGGTACTCACTCCCCAGTCGGTTGGTTTAAATGGACCTCCGCGGGTACCGTAAATAGTATATCCGTATTTTTCGAGCCACTGACCCATTTCCTTTAATCGTTCGATCTGCACTGGTTCAATTGAACCATCGGGTTTGGGACCGACATTGAACAAAAAATTTCCATCTCCCCCCGCAGAACGAATAAGGCTATGAAGACATTGCTCCAGCGACTTAACCTCATCATTTGGTTTATAGGCCCATTGACGCCCGATTGTCATATTCGTTTCCCATGGCCTGGTATTCTGGAAAGTACCTATCCTCTGTTCCGGTGTGTTAAAATCGCCTTTTGCACCTGTCCGGTCATTAACCAGAATATCGGGTTGCACTTTACGGATAAAATCAATAAGACCCTGACCCCTTACAGTATCAAATTGCTGGGGAACATCATACCACATAACAAGCAATGGTCCATAGTTCTTTATTATTTCAACAGATTGATTCTTAAGATATTCGGTATACCTATCAAGATTTGAGGTCTCCCTTTTAACAGTTCCGCCGGGGCTGGTTAAGGGGAAATCTGGGTTGTGCCAGTCACATGTTGAATGATAAAATCCAAGAGCAATCCCCTCTTTTTTACAGGCTTCGGAAAGTTCCTTCATCACATCCCTGTGAAAAGGAGTATTCATTATATTATAATCAGTATATTTAGTATTCCACTCGCAGAAACCATCGTGGTGCTTGGATGTAAAAACGATGTATTTCATCCCGGCTGCCTTCGCAACTTGCACCCACTCTAATGCATTGAATTTGATCGGATTGAACTGCTTGTAAAGAGCATCATATTCTTCAATCGGGATCTCTTTCCCTCTTGACCAGCTGATTTCAGTCCCCTTAAGACTTACGGGTCCCCAGTGAATAAACATACCAAAACGGGCATCCTTCCACCATTCAAGACGTTCTTCTTTTGAAGTAAAGGTTTGGGATAATAGGTTTGTCAGAAAAGAAAAACCTAAAAGGAATGTAATCAGTTTCTTCATTTTACTATATCGGTTAATAAAAAACAGCCTGTTCTATCTACCATTAAATTCTTTAACTGCGTCAAACATTGTAACTATGTTCTGAGGAGGAACATCCGGAAGTATATTATGAACTGTATTGAATACGAATCCTCCTCCTTTTGAGAATACTTCCATCCTCTCCAACACTTGCGCGCGAATTTTTTCCTGTGTTCCTGCATTCAACATTCCTGCAGTTTCAATTCCTCCTCCCCAGAAAGTACAATCATTGCCAAATTCTTTTTTCAGGAACACTGGATCCATTCTGAATGCATTGGTCTGAACAGGGTTAAAAATTTCAATTCCTGCTTCGATCAGGTCAGGCATCAGAAGTGAAATAGAACCGCATGAATGAATAAAAGTATGCATTTTACTATGTGATTTTACATAATCACACAATATTTTATGCCTGGGCTTAAAAAGCTGTCGGTATATTTCAGGTGCCATAAAAGGTCCGGAGGTCATTCCCAGATCGTCTCCAAAACGAATTATATCAACTATATCTCCGACTGATTTACAGACTTTTTCGAGGGTCGCAAGGTGTCTGATCAAAAGCTCATCAAGAAGCTTTTCGACATTTGATTGATCACACATTAGATCCATCAGGAAATTATCCATCCTCCTGAGAAAAGTACCCCATTCAAAAAGGTTACACCCGCAAACAATCAGAAGAGCTTTATCAGTGGTTTTTCTCATGCAAATTGCATTTTCCCTTAGCTTCAGCCAAAAGTCCGGTTCGCCTGCATGGTCCCATGGGCTATGGACATGTCTTGCCCACATAATGCGACCCATTTCAGCATCGAGGTTGGAGTAATCAGAAGGGTATCCGTCGACGTATGGGAAATAGGTCTGGTCGAAGAAGGTTGCACCTATCGGCATTCTGGACAGTACTCTTTTCCCATCTTCATCAAAGGTAAGGTATGAACCGTCAGATTGTAAAACAGGGTGAAACCATTTGGGATATAGGGCTCCTGCCCCGTTAGCCATAATAATTGGATACCAATCAGTTGGAAGGATATTAAAACTTCGCCCAATGTCAAGGACATCAATTCCAAACCTGTCAATAATTATTTGATCCGGCTGAGCCAGTTGCTGAACAACATCGTAGATCTTCACCGGCAGATCGGAATGGTCAATATACTTAAGCAGATTACTATATGCTATTGCTGAAATCCCTGAACTGGGAGTAGCGCTCATATCAACAGGAACAATATCGGGTTGTTCGTGATTAATAGCTGCCAGTACTCTTTCTCTTGAATTCATAAAACTGCATTTTGTTTCATTTGGACCCACTTATACCTATTATATAAGATGAGCAAATAATGATCATTAATGATATTGCCAAAAGAAGGTAAATTTTAGTTTGAGCGCCCTTCCATTCTTTTCTGAAGAGTCCCCATAAAGTAGCAAAGACAATTGTAAGACCCATAAGTATTCCCCAGGAAGTAAAAGTGAATGGCCCCATCTTGCTTTTGCCCATTCCAAACAGGATAAACTGGCTAAACCATAAAAGCCCGGCCATAAGTGCAAATAAATAATTTAAAGAAAGCCTATTATTCGGGGTTGATCTGACATAATCGCCCAGTGATTTGTTCTTAAGTCCAAGGTAGATACACCATATAAGTGTTGTGATAAATGTCCCGGAAAGAAGTATAAGCATAACCGGCATAGTTATAAAAAGTGGATCTATCCCTGTCTTCTGTGCCATTTCAGCAATCTGAAGTCCCTGTTCAAATCCAAGAGACATTGCCGATCCTGTTATACCGACCAGAATTGCGGCTATAACTCCTTTTAAAAAATTGAATTCACTGACACTTAGTTTCTTTTCTGCATCTGATATTTTTTGATCTTTGAGATAACCGGTCCACCCTGTCAGACCTATACCTGCGACAGCAACAAGTACACCTATTATCAGCAGATTCCCTCCCGAACCTGCCATCATGATTTTTAATCTGCCGTCAATAATGGGGGGAATCAGTGTGCCTATTGCGAGCATCAGTCCAAGCGATAATGCATATCCCAATGAGATCCCCAGATATCTCAGGGANNAATACAAGCCAGTAAGATTCCCATGCCCAACCCTTTATCCTGCCGAAAGGAATTGCGAAACTCCCCGAGGAAAATGCACCTGTAGCAATTAGAATTAATCCGAAATAAATATTTTGGTTCATCCCTGATATATTATTACCTGGCCAATACAGTGCTTAATCTGATATCATTTTGATATCAAAATGAATTATGTTGAAGTTCCAATAATTATGTACAATAATAGTAAAAACCTACCAATAATTATAGCATTAAAATGTTTCTTCCTTGTCATTCATTAGCAATCTTCAGAATAAATCGCATGTCAATTTTGTTAATAAATATTCCTGATTTAGTTCCTGCAATTTCAAATGAAATGAGTGTAATTGCTAAATTTGTCAATGCCATCGTGGTGGAATATCAAGCAAATAAATGACAAGCAACTACTTAAACGACCTGAATGAGGCTCAGCAGGAAGCGGTTATCAATTATACCGGTCCTTCTCTGGTAATTGCAGGGGCCGGGGCAGGTAAAACCAGGGTACTTACATACAGAATTGCCCATCTTCTTCAGAAGGAAGTAAGAGCAAATAAGATTCTTGCTCTTACCTTTACCAATAAGGCTGCAAGGGAAATGAAAGAAAGGATAATAAGCCTTGCGGGTTTTGAAATATCCAGGTTTCTGTGGATGGGAACATTTCATTCAATTTTTGCCAAAATACTAAGACTGGAAGGCGACCTCTTAGGATACAAATCCTCATTTACAATTTATGATTCATCTGATTCCAGGAGTCTTATCAGATCCATTATCAGGGAATTAAACCTCGATGATAATCTTTATAAACCCGGTGTGATTGCCTCCAGGATTTCAAATGCCAAAAACAATCTGGTCACAGCCAGCATGTATGCAGCAAGTCCTGAAATGACGGAACTGGATAAAGCAAGCAGGATGCCTTTGCTTGGCAATATTTACAAAATTTATGCTTCCAGATGTTTCAGATCAAATGCTATGGATTTTGATGATCTTCTTCTTAATACAAACCTGCTTTTAAGGGATTTCCCGGAAGTTCTGACTAAGTACCAGGAAAAATTTGAATATATCCTTGTTGACGAATATCAGGACACCAATTATGCCCAGTATCTCATTGTTAAAAAGCTTGCTGCCATAAACGAAAACATTTGTGTTGTCGGCGATGATGCCCAGAGTATTTATTCATTCAGAGGGGCAAGAATTGAAAACATACTGGAATTCAAAAACGACTATCCCGACTATAAACTATATAAACTGGAGCAAAACTACAGATCGACTCAGACAATTGTCAATGCAGCCAATACAATCATTGCCAATAACGCCGGACAGATTCATAAGAAAGTTTTCTCTGAAAATGAACCCGGAGAGAAAATCAGGGTCATGCAGACTATGACTGATTCTGAAGAAGGTTTTATGATATCTTCAGACATTTTTGATGCCAGGTTTTCAAAGCAGCTTAACTGGTCGGACTTTGCAATTTTGTACAGAACTAATGCCCAGTCAAGGGTTTTTGAGGAGACGCTTCGAAGAAAGAATATTCCCTACAGAATTTATGGTGGCTTATCTTTTTATGAAAGGAAGGAGATAAAGGATATCCTTGCCTATTTCAGGATTATCATTAACCATGAAGATGAAGAAGCGCTGAAGCGTACCATAAATTATCCCAAAAGAGGAATTGGTGATACTACTGTCGGAAAAATTTTTGAACTGGCATCTGAAAAGAATCTCACTCCATGGAATATTATTACCGGTATTTCAGGTTTCGCCGCTTATTTTAATTCTGGTACTCAGAAGAAAATTTTATCGTATTATGATCTGATACACAATTTTTCATTAAAACTTACTGATTCTGATGCTTATAACATTGCAAGAGAGATAGCACTTGGGTCAGGTATAATGAAAGAACTCAGGGAAGGCAAAGCTCCTGAAGAGGTAAGCAGGCTGGAAAACTTTGAGGAACTATTAAATGCTATTAAGGAATTCACTGAATCGGCTGAAACAAATGGAGAAGCTGCCACTCTTGAAGCTTATCTTGCCAATGTCGCATTGCTTACTGATCAGGATACAGATGATGAAAATGACAGGGATAAGGTGATCCTGATGACAATGCACTCCGCCAAGGGTCTGGAATTCAAACATGTTTATATAACAGGAATGGAGGATACCTTGTTTCCTTCACCAATGTCCACAGGAAATCCTAAGGAACTGGAAGAAGAAAGGCGCCTATTTTATGTGGCGTTAACCAGGGCGGAAAAGCTTGTAACACTTACCTATGCGCTCAACAGGTATAAATGGGGTAACCTGGAGAGAAGCAACCCGAGCAGGTTCCTCAGAGAGATAGATCAGAAATTTCTTGACTATCCTCAAACCGGAGGTCGGTCTTTCAGGAATGAAAGTAAATTCAGGTTTGGTTCACAATCATTTGGTGAGGAACCTGAGAAATACACAAAGGAAACTCCGTCTCCGAAAATGAGGAAAATGATCAGAACAGAAAACAGCAGCCCTTTTTCATCAACGGTCACAGAACCTTCTGCTTTTTCAGAAGGTGATAAAGTGCAGCATGAAAGATTTGGTAATGGAATAATTGTAACGATTGAAGGTCAGCCTCCTAATACAACAGCTCTTGTCGAATTCAAAGAGGGCAGAAGAAAACTGCTGCTCCGGTTTGCAAAGCTGAAGAAGATATAAAATTTNNATTATTTCTTTGTTTGACCCTGATTAAGATTCATCTGCCTCAGAGTATATCCCTGAACAGTGATTGAATGGGGTAAACTTGGATTTATCTCTTTTGTCTCAGATTTCATTGTCAGTTTTCCTTTATCATCATAGACTTCATTAGCCAGGATAATCCCACCTTCGAAACCGGTATAGCCGTAATATGCTCCCATTCCGGTATTTTGCCAGCCGCGCTTATCAATTTGCAGACTAGCGTCTTTTGTGAACCAGACTTTACCTGATGTTTTATTGTCGGGAACTGTATAGGTATACTCATCACATTTATATCCGGCAATTACTTTTGTATTTCCAGTTTTTGTAAAATTTGTAGGTGTATTTTTGGCCGTTGTACCATCCGATTGATTTTGTGTAGTGCTTTTATCAGGTATAG
Organism: Bacteroidales bacterium; assembly: GCA_003155705.1. Classification (GTDB taxonomy): domain Bacteria; phylum Bacteroidota; class Bacteroidia; order Bacteroidales; family VadinHA17; genus LD21. Next base: position 42,958 of record PMEC01000051.1, on the reverse strand, counting down.
GAGAAATGATCCCCATCTTTGTGGTTCCCATATCAGTAAGGATAATGAAACATTTGTTTTCTACATCCATCACCATAGAGGAAACCAGTGGAGTGGAATTACCATTTTCATCAGTGACAGATTTTGTTTCCATTCCGATGTCTGGACTATTAGCGCTATAATACATGTAAAGATCCATCTTCGTAACGCCCTTCTTTTCATAGGACTCCGTTTCCATATAAAGCCTTGAGGTATAATTATATACATCATTATATTTCAGGTCCACCTTGCCACCAAAGAACTTACCGAAATTCGTTCCACCCTGGCCTTGTCCCTGACTTTGCTGCTGGGGCTGATTTTCTTGTCCAACTGCCTGATTTGACTGGCTGCTGTTAATCTGATTGCTCGCAGAATCTCTCGTTGCTTTTGCGGCATTTGCAGCATTTGCAGCTTTCAGCTGAGCTATTGAGTCAGCCTGCCGGCTTGCCTCTTTCGCACTTTCTTTACCAACTGTACCAAGTGTTTTTGAAGCAGCATTTTTAATCAAATTCCGAAACTGACCATATGATAATGCTGGCATCATAACCAATAACACGAATAATACTAAAGTCTTTGTTTTCATTTTAGCAAGATTTAATACGGCAATAAAATTAATGTTTTTTTACTTCCGCTGTACAAACATTTTTCCAAATTAATAAAATAAACATCGCTTAACCCATCCCTAACCCGTTCCCCATCTATAAGGGAGGTGTATTATTATACTTATTATCAAAACATTAGGGGCTGTTGAAAAAGCCATATTTTTGCCCCCTACCCCCTAAAGGGGGTTTTATAACATTCTGAAATTCAATAAGCCCCCTTTAGGGGATTTAGGGGCGGCTTATAAATGGGCGACTTTTTCAACAGCCTCCAGGGGAGAGTTAAGCTGATTTAAAAGAACAAGGTCGATAATCAGACCTGTTCAGTCACTTGTTCAACCGGTTTTTCTTTTTCAAGAAGAACTGACTGATAAAGCGTTGCGAATGAACTGCTAACCCACATTATTGCCGGAAATATTCCTACGATTAAGAGCAATAATCCAAAAAGTACAATAAATATTGATGTAAATCCCATGAAGAATATTGTCCACCCATGTCCTTTTGTTAGCTTCCAGCTCAGCTCCACGGCTTCAATAGGATCAAGCTTTTTGTCCATTATAATATATGAAACAAATGCAAGCCGGCATCCTATAATAATACCCGGAATGATAAGTGCAAAAAGACCCAGGACAACAAGCGCAAAAACAAGCAGATTCGCCAGGATAATATGAAGATAGTTCTCCATAAAACCTTTAATAAGATACTCAAAATCGGGCTTGATCTTCCTGACAGCCTGGACAAAAATCATATTACCTCCATAATCAAATACCGGAGCTACTAAAAATGCATACAACATGGCCAGCAACCCGAAAAAAGCGGCAAAGATCCCTAAAGTGCCAATGGTTAAAAAATGTCTTATGTTATGCCCGATATCATATCCCCATGACCAGGGCCCTCTGTGCCAGTCTGACATGTTAATATTCCAGTGAAAGATTTTCATTGGGGCTGCTATAATGCTAAGAATGATAATTACAAGAAATAACCGAAGAAAATTGTCAAACATAACATTCCAGCCGGTTCCAAAACTATCCCCGAATGTGGGAGATAGTCTGTATTGTTTTTCTGTTTCCATTCTTTTAAATTTTTAATTAATAATGAAGGTTAAATCCGGAACAAATCTATACCCTGTTTTAATTCCGGACTTCATACTATAGTAGTGATTTTAAACTTTCCTACTTAAGTATGTATCCACCAACTTTGGTAGTGGTTATATTTGGTCTGGTTTCTTTTTCATTTTTAATACCTTTACAATATGTTAAGGCTANNGGATTCTTCTCGACGCTTTTGTATTTTCAGGTTTTCATTTTTACTTTCGGCTTTTATGGTATTTGGGGCCAACTTGTAATTAAAACATTCCTGACAGACTATGTTTCTCCGGAATCAATAGGCAGATTTACAGATATTTCGCTGCTAATGGGGTTACCTTTTCTTGTTTTTGCCTGGATGATGCTTATAAAATTCGCCCTTGAGATTTCAGGCAGAAAAAGCAACAACTGGTTTGTATTTTCTTTTCTACTTTTAAATTTTCTGCTAATACTTGGCATCGGCTATATGATTTCCCAAAATGCAGGAATGAAACCTGTATCACTGGTAAAATACTATTTCATTATACTGAATCTCCTGTACACAATTGTCGCTTCAATAATAATGTTGTTTCCCGGACAAAACAGAACTGTCCTGTTCAGAATTGAAAACAGGATAGCTGCATTTACGATGATTGTACTTATGATTTTACAAGCGATTGCTTTATTATTATATCAGAGTGAATTTTTTATCGGGATGGTGTTTATCTTTTCTTTTTTTGCCGGGAATACATTCCTGCCAGTTTATTTGAGTTATGGTGCAGTTTTAACACTCTTTCAGGATGAACCTTTGGTAAATATATCGTTTGATGATTTCTGTAAAAAATTCGAGGTCTCTCCCCGTGAATCCGATATAATCCGTGAGATTTGCTTTGGCCTAAGCAACAAGGAAATATCCGACAAATTATTTATCAGTCTTCAAACGGTCAAAGACCATACACACAGAATCTATATTAAAACAAATGTAAGAAGCAGAGCGCAACTGATGAATAAGGTAAAAGAAGTCAGGAAAACTGAAAACTAATCCTGGAATTTCAGAAAAACAATCAGAGGTAACCCCTTAAATTCCAATGTAAAACTACTTCCTTCGGCCTCATTAAGAGTTGCCTGCCACCAGTTTGCAAGTTTCTTCTTCTCAAGTTTGTATTTAAGTCCGGAAGATGTAATTTCAATTGAAGGATCTATTGAAAAAATCGAAACCTGTTGTCCCTTTACAGATTCCATTTTGCAACTTTCCGGAACAGGAATTAAGATACCGGCATCTGTAACCATTTTGACGGTCATGAAATGGGCATATTCAGTCAGAAGTGATATATTTCCAAGAGTATGATCCTCCCGTTTGCCTGTTGCGCCAAGAATAACCAGATCTTTGTACCCGCTATCATAACACCAGGTAATAGATTTTGTCAGGTCATTTGTATCCTGTTCTTCAATCCTGAAAATCCTATCGTAATACTTTTCTATTACGTAAGGATTCAACGAATCACAATCACCTACAATGGCAAAAGGTTCTAACCCAAAATCAATAAGTGAGTCTGCCGCTCCGTCGCAACATATTACTCGTTTTGCATTCAGAAGATATCCCAGCGGATTCGGATGATCCGGGAATTTGCCGTTAGCTAATATAGCAGTCTCAGGAAAGTGTCTATTTTCATTGTTCATAAAAAATTCAATTTAATTATATTCAAACCCAATGCTTCCAATAAAAAACAAATTTAGGAAAATGAGTCATGGTTTTGATCTGGCAAGTAATTTTTAAACTATAATTCAGCCTCATAATTATCTCTAATTGTTTTCTTCCAGGCTTTTAATCCGATAAAGGACATTACAGCATAGACAACGTAGAGAACAACTGTCGGATAAAGTCCTCTGGTGAAATAAAGTACTACTGATACTATGTTTACAACAATCCATAAAAACCAATGGTCATATATTTTTCTTGCCAGCATCCATGTTGCAACTATTGATAATGAGGTCAGAAAAGCATCCCACTGAGGTACAGGAGAATCTGTAAGTCTGGAAAGAACCATATACATAACTGAATACAGAATCACAAAAACAACTGCTAATGCGATACCTGTTCTAAGTTTTAATCTTGAAACCTCCAATGTTTTAATCTCCTGCTCTCTGTTTCTCCCGTTCTCCCCCTCACTCCGTCTCCCTCTTGCCCACCAGTACCAACCCAGAACACTGATTACAACATAATAAGCCTGAAGGCTCATGTCGGCATATAATTTACCTGTAAAGAATATCCAGACATAAACTCCAGATGTAACAAAACCAACAGGCCAAAGCCAGATGGTCTGCCTGATCTCGAGGAATACATATATTATCCCGGTAATTGCCCCGAAAACTTCTATGTAATGATCTGATAACCAGCTAGATACATTCATTATAAATCATTGATTATCAGAATCTTACACCAACTTTAAACATTATATTGATACCAGCTTGCGGAAAATACCCGTCAATGACATTTTTTGAACCTTCAGAAATATATTTGTAAACCCACCCATTCGATTCATATTTCTCATTAAATAAGTTGTTTACAGCAAACTGCAGCGTGATCACTTTAAATAATTTTAATCTGTTTTTCAAACTATATAAAAGAGAAAGATTTTGAACAAAATAAGAACTTAGCATTCTGTCAGAACTTTGTGTATTGTCTATATATTGTTTTCCTACATACTTCGAATTCAGCTCCAGATGAATGTTTTTTATTGGCTCAAAATCAATCACTTCACTTGCAACTACTGATGGTGAAAACGAAATAGTTTTGTTATGCATGGCATTAGCATCCTGTAATCCAGTATCCCAATTGTCAGTAAAATCAGTAAATATCGGTATGATGTTTTTGCTGAATGTTATATTTTCGTACCAGTATAAATTTTTCAAGATCTGGATACCCGATTCGAGTTCTATTCCCTCTCTGTAGCTTTTTGAAACATTTGTCATCACAACGTCACCGACATCGTTTATTTTACCTGTCAAAATTAACTGGTCAATATAATTCATATAAAACAGGTTTCCCTTAAATAAAAACTTGGTAGAATGAAATTCGTATCCTGCTTCATAATCAATTAATTTTTCAGGCTTAGGTGTTTTACCAGGGTCAGCGTCAACAAAATCGTCACGATCGGGTTCTCTTTGAGAAACTCCAAACGATGCGTATATTTTTTGTTTCTCATTTAAGTCGTACATGAGTCCTGCTTTTGGATTAAAAAAGGCATATTTATGATTTTGTGTCACATCTTTAAGTTTATCATCTAACCCTCCTATTGAGTAATTGATTGTTCGCAACTGCAGATCGGCATATAGGTTTAATCTGTCTGTCAACAAGTAATTGGTTTTCAGAAAGGTGTTAAAATCTTTTTTATTGCCTGTTCCTTTGTACCATCGATATTTTTCACCATCAAAAGTCACAATTTTAGCCCAGATTATATCACCAAAATGATTACCCAGGTACTGATTCCATCCACCTCCGATTACAGTATTTAATTTATTTTTTTTATAGTTCAAAGAGTAGGTAATACCATAAAAATCATTATCCAGCCATTTTTGTGTTATAAAATCAGTCGAGGTGATGGTGTCTGAATTAAAAACTGCATTCGGCAGATTGAACGAACTGAATTCAGTTTTTGCGGCAAGACTTTCATAATAACCTTTCCCTTTTGTATAATGTAATGCAATGTTTGCATAAATGTTACTGTTTATCTCTTTTGAATAGTGAAGCTGATAATTATCCTGCAAGTAATTATCAGTTTCATTTTTATAATTATATAAATTATATCTTCTTGAATCTGAATTGAAAATATTATCAATATCATCCTGGTTTCCATATATATAGCCCCAGCTTGCCATGACATTTACATAATTGTGCATTCCTGCGGTATCATTTTCAAGTTTTACTTTCGGGACTCCGTTCCAGGCCTGATAAGTATGCTCTTCTCCAGAGAAAATCATTAGTTTTAAAATACTCGATTTACCGTACATTGTGCCTGAAACATAAAATGATTTCAGATTACTGAATGCTCTGTCAATATATCCGTCTGACCAGATTTTTGATAACCTGACATCGACGGCAAACATATTATTGATTAATCCGGTACCAATATTTACAGTGTTTTTTGAAGTATTAAATGAGCCATAAGATGAATTAATTTCTGCGTAAGGCTCGCGATTTATTTTAGTGGTTTGAAAATTAATTGTAGCTCCGAAAGCTCCGGCTCCATTAGTTGAAGTTCCTACTCCACGCTGAATCTGAGTGTTATCTACCGATGAAGCCAGATCCGGTAGATCGACCCACCATACTCCATGAGATTCTGCATCGTTGACAGGAACTCCGTCAATTGTTACATTAATTCGCTTTACATCGGAACCCCTTATATTAATATTTGTATAACCCACGCCTGTCCCGGCATCGGAAGATACTACCATTGAGGGTGTGTAATTCAACAGATAGGGCATATCCTGGGCAATGTTATTCTTCGACAAGGTCTCTTTTGTAACTGTTGAATATGTTGCAGGAGTTTTTTCATTTACTCTGGTGGCCTGAATGAGAACTTCGTCGGCTAAATATGAAGCCGGAACCATCTTAAATTCCATCTTTTCGTCTTTCACCAGTTTTATTTGTATTGATTTTGTTTCATATCCGATAAATGAAATTTTAAGTGAATAATCACCATTTTTTAAATTCTTTAAAACAAATTCACCTTTTTGATCTGAGTAAGTACCGGCAAATGTATTTTCAATTAACACCGTAGCCGAAACCAAAGGTTGACTGTTTTCGTCCAGGATTTTACCTGAAATTGAAAATTGACAAAATATTGCTGCCGATAAGAAAAATTGCAATGTCAATAAAACATAAAATTTTTTCATAGCAATAAGTAACACAATTAGTACATTATCAAGATCAAGATAATGAGGTTATTACTAGCAGCTGATTTGTATGATACTCTTTTTTCCCTCCGCCGGCATTACCCGGATCAGGTTTAAGGGTATGATCTCAGCCCGTTGTATTAAGGCACCCCATCTTTGATTTTACAAAGGTATACTTTTTTGTATAAATAATGGAATAAATTTGTGTTTTTCCCGGATGATTGAATTTTTGGTAAATTAGCTGCTTAAAATCAGAACTCTTGACAGATAAATAGAAATATTGTTTATCTGTCATTATCTTCTTATAATCTTGAGTTTGATATGGATGATTTATTAACCAAACTAAATTACAAAGGACAACAACGAATTGCGGTAATTAATGCGGGTGAAAAATTTCTTGCATTGGTTGAAAAAGAACTTAACGGAGTTCAAATCGATAAAGATATAGATCAACGGTTTCCATATGAATTCATTATCATTTTCGTACAGCATGTACCTGAAGTAGAATTGGTTGCTCCAAAAGCGCTCCATAATCTGACTTCTGACGGGATTCTATGGTTTGCTTACCCGAAAAAAACCTCAAAGAATATATCTTCCGACATTGACCGTGACCATGGCTGGGAAGTTTTGATAAATCGTGGATTCGATAAGGTCAGACTTATTTCCATTGATGATGACTGGTCAGCCCTGAGGTTCAGAAANNCTTTATAATATGATAAGATTAGTAGCAATTATAATTTCGCTTTCAGGACTAAGTTTTGTTCTCTATCTTCTTTTCAGCAAGAGGCAAAAACCATGGAATGAATTGACGGAAAGGGAGCAGAAAAAGAAAAAGATAATGATAGCAAGTGGAACAACCGTATTCCTCGCGGGATTACTAACAGCTCTGTTCCTCGATAAAAAGAATAAATAACCGCCTGATACACCAGATGATAACAACTACCAGAATTGAGACAGAATTGGGTATTATGATTGCCGGAGCAGTTGATGAGGGAATCTGCCTCCTGGAATTCAGCGACAGAAGAATGCTGAATACTGAATACAAAGATCTCGTCAGATATTTTAAGACTCCAATCAATGAGGGAAAAAACAGATATTTTAGAATTCTGAGAGAACAATTGAAAGAATATTTTATAGGTTCCAGAAAAGAGTTTTCAGTGCCCCTTGTTACCCCGGGGACTGACTTTCAAAAGGCAGTATGGAAGGAACTTATAAAAATTCCTTACGGTACTACGCGTTCGTATATGGAACAATCGGTTGCACTTGGTAAGCCTGATTCAATCAGGGCAGTAGCAAACGCAAACGGGATGAACCGTATTTCAATCATAATCCCTTGCCACAGAGTAATTGGCTCAGATGGGCATTTGACTGGTTACGGAGGTGGCCTTAAAAGGAAGAGATGGCTGCTTGACCATGAAAAAAGATATTCAGGTCAATCAGTTGACCTTTCTCTTTTTTAAATATGATTTATTTATAATTTTTAAAAAACCACAAATGAAAACTGTCCATTCAAAAAAGATGTTACTATTTGCAATAATGCTTATTTCTCTAATCGCATTATCGGGATGTGCTAATAATGAATCAGTAAAACAATGCCTTACGGGACACACCTATGGTTTTTTCGGTGGTCTTTGGCACGGGTTCATAGCGCCATTTGATTTTATCGGTATGCTTTTTAATGAAAAAATCGCTATGTATGCGCAAAATAATAATGGCGGATTATACGCACTTGGATTCCTGCTCGGCAGCGGTGGCTGGGGATTCTTTGGCGGCAAAGGTGTAAGACGAGTCCAACATACCAGAGTAAATTTTCAGAATGAAAGATTTGACAAGGCTGAAGTTGTTGAATAAGAAAAGATTGAAAAATCATTATAACTTCTCACCATATTTTATGCAAAACTAAAAAATAAGAATTTAAAACTATTTACTATGAAACAATTATTAACATTCATCTTTCTGTTATTGTCACTGAGTTCTTTTCCTCAGAAAAAAGAAATTATTTACCTGTGGCCGGGCAAGGTACCTGGTGAACCAAAAGAAAAGCAACCTCCTGTCATGGATAAGCCACAAAATGATAATGTCGTAAGATTTGCAGAGGTTACAGATCCTGCAGTTGAAGTGTATCTGGCAGACCCGGCCACCAACAATAAATCTGCTGTAATAGTTTGTCCTGGTGGTGCTTACAGAATTCTTGCCTATGATAAAGAAGGAACAGAAATAGCGGGATGGCTAAACAAGCTTGGATATTCAGCTTTTGTATTGCAATATAGGATCCCGGATAAAAAAGAAGGTGCATTGCAGGATGCTCAGCGGGCACTCAGGATTGTTAGAAAAAACGCTTCAAAATGGAACTTGGATCCTGAAAAGATCGGCATAATGGGTTTTTCTGCAGGTGGAAGCCTGAGTGCGCGTACAAGCACTCTGTTTAATAAAAAAACATATTCACCAGTTGATAACGCTGACAGCCTTTCCTGCAGACCATCGTTTGCAATGCTGATCTACCCTGCATATCTCGATCTGGGACCAAACAAGACTCTCACTCCTGAGTTGGAACTGACAAAAAATACACCTCCAATATTTATTTTTCAGACAGCCGATGACCCCTATGGAAACAGTGCACTGGTGATGGCAGGAGCTCTCAGGGATGCAAAACTTCCGGTTGAGCTTCATCTTTTCCCTACCGGGGGTCATGGTTACGGACTACGTCCTGAAAAACGTGCCGCAATAGCCTGGCCGATGCTTGCTGAAAAATGGTTGCAGGATATTTTTCGGGTTGAAGCGGTAAAAAAATGATAGAGAGAGTTTTAAAGAAACATCTGAAGCCTGAAGAAGATTATATTTATGGTTTTGCTGACCTGACAGGTCTTCTTAATCCCAAATTTGAAGGATTTAATTATGGAATATCAATTGGCAGACTACTGGCCGATCAAATAGTTAATTCAATTATACATGGCCCGACAAAGGAATATTACTCTCATTACAAGCAGATTAATGAGGAGCTTGAGCAACTTACAATTAACATATCGAAAGACCTTAATATCGACGGCATAGAATCAATAGACATAGAACCAACAGTCAATACCAGCGAACTTGATTCAATATATTCCAAAACCCTGCGTACCGATTTGTCCCACAAAATGGTGGCAACGCGTGCGGGATTAGGTTGGATAGGCAAAACCGATCTCTTTATCTCGAAAAAATTCGGACCACGCCTTAGACTTGTTTCAATTCTTCTGAGTACTCCTGTCAAACCAAAATCGAAACCTGTTGAAAAGAACCGCTGCGGTAAATGCAACTTATGTGTTGATATTTGTCCGGCAAATGCGGCAAATGGTAAATTGTGGGATATAACAGTTGAAAGAGAAGAGTTTTTTGATCCATGGAAATGCCGTAAACAGTGTGCGGAGTTTGGCAGATCAAGACTTGGCCTTGATGTCAGGATATGCGGCATGTGCGTGTCTATATGCCCTATCGGAAAAACAAAAAGCGAAATACAAATCATGTAAGATGAAAAAATACTACTTCTCCCTGATTCTTCTATTTCTGATACTCCCGATATCCTGTAATAATCCATCTGTTAACAAAGGTTCATTCAAAGATGAATCCATCGTTTTTTTTAATAACCTCAGATCTAAATCTGAATCATTCAAAAAAGAAAATAAAATCAAAGGCATGGCAATTGCCTTATTCACAAATGATTCAGTGATTTGGAAGGAAAGCTTTGGCACTTCGACCTATAGTTTCAAAATTAATTCAGCAACATTATTCAGTCTACAGTCAGTTTCGAAGAATTTTACTGCACTGGCAGTTCTCATGGCTGTCAGGGATGGGCTCTTGGATCTTGATAAACCTATTATTGAATACCTTCCTGATTTTAAAGTTAACAGCTGTTTTGAAAAGGATCCTGAAAAGAAAATCACTCTCCGTTTGCTGCTTTCACACACTGCAGGATTTACGCATGAAGCTTCTGTCGGCAATAGTTATGATCTTACTTTTAAAACATATTCAGATCATCTTGAAAGCATAAAAAACTCATGGTTGAAATCCCTTGTCGGTTCAGAGTATTCTTATTCAAATCTTGGTTTCGATCTGGCCGCACAGGTAATTGAAAAAGTCAGTGGGATGAGGTTTTGTGAATACCTGGATAAAAATATTTTTGGTCCTCTTCAAATGCTATCTTCTACAGCGGATGATAGCAAATTCAATAACAATGATAACAGGACAGAAGGGACAATAGCTTATGTACAAACTAAACATTATCCTATTCCGCTTATAGGATCAGGAGCTGTCTATTCAAATGTTGATGATTTAATAAAATATGTCATGTTCCATTTGAATTTTGGTAAATCCGGACAATCAACACTGATAGACAAAGAGCTACTCTCCAAGATGTATTTGATCAACAAGAATAATTATGGGTTAGGAACCTACATCAACAAGGATAATGACTCATATTATTTTAACCATAATGGCGGCGGACTTGGTTATGGATCATCAATCCTCTGGTTCCCTGAGTATAAAACAGGATGCGTTGTACTTGGAAATAAGCCTGCCAACTATTATTCTTTGGCTTCCGCTATTATTAAAGATTATATCTTAAAAGAAGGGCTTACCGGAAAGAAAGATACAGTTTTCACAAAAAGATTGAATCCATTTATTAATGTACTAACAGGAAACTATACAGGAAGTCATAAGATTAACATACTACTAAAAGATTCGGTATACAAATCTGACTGGGAGAAATATTGTGGAAAATATAAAACAATTACAGGAGGCATGGATTTAAAATGGTATGCCAAGTTTGGTAAAAAACTGGGTTTTTATTCGAGTGAGGTAATTGTGTTTAATACAGGATCTGAACTTTGGATGAAGGGATCATTCGGGAAGAGCAAATTGAGGCAATATCTTCCTGGACTTTTCTTCAACGATTCAGGAGAGGCTCTTGACCTTAGATATAATCCTGCAACTTTCCGGAATATTGCCTTAAAATCAAGAAGATGAGTTTCTTATAATTTGACCAGGCAGTTAATAATTTTTAGCTTTCCTCTAAAACTGACTGATAATGGACGACTCTTTTAATATAATCGATATCGAAAAAACCATTAAAAATGGGGATTCGAGGTTTTTAAAATCCCTGCCACGATTTGTTATCAGACTGATAATTAAAATAATAGGGCAGGAAGAGATGAATCGTGTNNATCGGGTCGATATATTTTTGTATCTAACCATCCTGTTGGAGCGATGGATGCTCTGGCTATATTAAACATGATATACAGGTATTTCCCGGATGTCGTTTCTCCATCTAATGAGCTTTTAAATATAATACCAAACCTGAGACCGTTAATTCTCGGATTAAATGTTTTTGGGAAAAATAACAAGGAAACTGCCCGGAAACTTAATGAATTATTTGAATCTGAAACACAGATTATGATTTTTCCCTCGGGTGAGGTATCCAGAAGAAAGAGGGGCAAAATTTCTGATCCTGTCTGGCAGAAGTCTTTTATTTCCAAGGCAATACAGCATAAGAGGGATATTATTCCTGTTTTTATAAATGGAAGAAATTCCAACCTTTTTTATGTAGTTGCCAGCCTGAGGAAATTTCTGGGGATCAAAATGTACGTAGAGACATTACTTCTTCCACGGGAAATGCTTAGTCAGAGAAATTCGACTGTGACCGTAAATATAGGGAAACCAATTTCTTATCAGACATTTTCAGATGAAATCTCTCATTCCGAATGGGCCGCCAAAGTAAAAGAAATTGTCTATACAATAGGGTCAGATAAACATTAGTTAACAGATAATTGTTACTGATAATATTAATAGACATTCTAATGAGTATAAAATATAAAAATATTGATGCAATACTTCCTCCACCTGCTCCTCATATGGTCGGCGATGGATTCAGAGTTCATAATTTCTTTCCTTCGTACAGCAAGATAGGGATGCAGGGGATGAGTCCTTTTTTTCTTATGGACTATAATTCCAAGGTTATCATCCCACCTTCTGATATTCCAAAAGGAGTAGGAGTTCATCCCCACAGAGGATTTGAAACAGTCACAATAGCATACCATGGGAAGGTAGCTCATAATGACAGCGCAGGCAATAGCGGTGTTATCGGAGAGGGAGATGTTCAATGGATGACAGCAGGGGCAGGAGTTCTTCACAAAGAATATCATGAAAAGGAATTCAGTAAAAAAGGTGGTCCGTTTCAGATGGTTCAGCTGTGGGTTAACTTACCTGCAAAACATAAAATGACCTCACCAAAATACCAGGGTATTGAGAACAAATCAATGAGTAAATATCAGATTGATAATAAAAAAGGGGTTGTCGAAATAATTGCCGGAAGTTATAAGGGATTGAATGGTTCTGCTACTTCTTTTACTCCAGTGAATCTTTTTAATGTAAAACTTACTGCAGGAACTTCCGCGGATTTTAGCTTTAAAGAAAGCTTTAATACCGGGCTGCTGATAATTGAAGGTGAGATAAAAATTAATGATTTGAAAAGTATGGAGGAAGATAATTTCGTATTATTTGGACATGAAGGGGAAACTTTTATAATTGAAGCACTTAAAGATAGTATAGTTTTGGTACTGAGTGGCGAACCTATAAATGAACCGGTAGCTTCATACGGACCATTCCTGATGAATACCCAAGCTGAAATACAGGAAGCATTTGATGATTATTACAGTGGAAAATTCGGTTATCTCGATGACTAAAAATCTAACATATGGTACAACTGATTAGCAATCCTTCAATTATTAAAGCGGCAGGAAACAAGGAAAAAATTATTAAGGAATTCTTTGGAAGAGTCAACAGTAAGACATCCGAAGTTAGTATTGCAATGATGAAAAGCCCTCAGGGATGGGAAGAACCTGGCCAATGCCCTGAATTTAACGAATATACTATTGTTTTCAAGGGATCTCTAAAGATTAGAACCAAAAAAGAAGAGCACATTGTTTCTGCAGGCATGGGAATTGTCACTACCATTGGAGAATGGGTTCAATACAGTTCCCCTTTTAAAGGCGGGGCTGAATATATAGCAATCTGTCTTCCGGCATTTTCACCCGAAATAGTGCATAGAGATTAAGAAGATTATAACAAAGGGGAAATAGCTTCCGGGGAAGAATAAACAACTAATGTGAGTTGTTCTTATCAGAGCTTTTTATTCTTGCCTTCATTATCAAGTATATAACAAAACCCACACCAAATGCAAGGAGAATGTATCCCAAATAAGGGAATATTTTGTCTCTTACTTCATAAAGATAAAACCCGATTATTGCCAGGATAATATTCCAGATAGCGGCTCCCGTAAAGGTAAACAGCATAAAATCACGAAGACTCATTCTTGCAAGTCCCGCAGGGATGGAGATCAGATGACGTATTCCGGGAACCAGCCTCCCAATGAAGGTAGATGATTTACCGTTCCTGATAAAGTAGTTCTCGGCATGTTCCACCTTTTCCCGGGAGAGTAGAAAAACCCTTCCTATACCTGAATCTGCAAACTTATAAACAAGAGGGCGTCCAAGATACCTGGCAAGGAAATAATTAATAAGAGAACCGCATAGCGCCCCGGCAGTTCCGAAAAGAACCACACCAAATACATTTAACTGACCCTGGGCTGCTTTGTATGCCGCAAATGGAATAACAACTTCTGATGGTAATGGCAGGAAGGTACTTTCAATAGCCATAAGCAGGGCAACCGTGAAATAATTCAGGTTGGCCATGTACCAATTGAAGAGAGAATGAAAGAATTCCGTCATCAGTCGAGCCGCAATTTAACTACAGCCTTCCTGACAGGGGCATTAGTTTCCTCTTTCAGTCCTGGCATGTGAGCATCTGTCGGGAAAAATATGAAGAATTTTGCGGGTGTCGCTTTAAACATTTTGCCATTTTTGAAGGAAAAAAAACCAACATCCTTTGTGGCATCATATGGCTGAAGTACGGATTCATGGGAAGCCAGTGGTGCAATACCGATCAACTCGCTGCCAGTCACAACATATTGTATATCAACATATTTCTGATGTGCTTCATATCTTGTAGTCTCAGGATTCTTTGTATTATATTCGCTAATAGTCACATACAGATTATCTCCATCAAGATCATACCGCTTAAGTTCAAGCTTTGTAAGGTCATTAGTTCCAAGGAAAGCAAAAGCCTTATCCCATCTGGTGCTGTTTTTATAATAAGCTTTTGCCAGAGTTATTTTGTTGATGGAATTATCGGGAGTAACATTCCAACCTTTATGCCAGACACCCGAATCGAACCATTTATTTAATTTCTCAGAACTCCAGGCCGAAGGATCGCCCTGGCCGAAGGATTTTGATAATCCGAAGATACTTGTCAATACCATGATGCTTACAATTATACGTCTCATAACTTTTTTTTGCCAAATTACACAATCTTATTTTCTGCAAGAAAAATTTAATGGATTAATTTAAAGAATTTTTCAAACTAGAATATTTTTTTAAAGTTACAAAGCGAAGATCAATTTTTCAGTGATTACCGGCCACCCTGCATTATCCCACTGAAGTTTCTTAATTATTAGTTTTGACTTGCCATTATCGTTTGCATCATAGCCATGATATACCAGGTAATCTGCTCCATCAAATGTAACTACTGCTTCATGACCAACTCCCGGATAATTGGTATCTCCCTGAACAACAATTGTTCCACCTCCTTTTGCCATATCTGTGCTATCTTTAGCAAAATAAGGTCCTGTTATCTTCACTGATCTGCCGACAGCTACCTTGTAAGTACTGTTCACACCGCTGCAACATTTATCCCAGGAAACGAACAGATAATAAAAATTGCCTTTCCTGAAAATGAATGGAGCTTCAATCTGTGCTGCACCTGCGTTCCTGTCATCAGTATAAGGATCGCGAAACCGCCGGGCCACTGTGTACCATTCCTGTGGATCTGAAAAAATTCCTGTCAGGTCGTCCTTAAGTCTGACCAGTTTTATTCCACCCCAGAATGAACCGAAATCGAGCCAGGGAATTCCTGCTTCATCTATGATCAGATTGGGATCAATTGCGTTCCAGTTATCTCTTCCAGGGACAGATTCAAGCACACAACCAAGGTCAATCCATTTATAATCAGGACTATCTGTATGAAGGGTTTTATTCATTGCAAGGCCGATGCAGGATGTGTTTTTGCCAAAGGCAGAAACTGCATAAAAAAGGTAATAGTTCCCCTTATACAATGAGATATCAGGGGCCCACATTGAATTCCTGAACCTTGGTATTTCCTTAATAACCCATTGAGGAGCTGAAGCAAAAACTGATTTTTCCTGTTTCCAGTTTAGCATATCAGGTGATGAAAACGTTGAGATACCATTCCCGGTGCAAAAGACATAATAGGTTCCATCCTGCCTGATCATTACAGGATCGTGAACTGAAATATTCCGGCTTTGAGCTACTCCAATCAAAGCAAAAGTAAATGACCATATTACTGAAAAAAGTGTCTTTTTCATAACCTCGTTTCCATCTCAGAATTTTATTTTTTATAACTAATTATGAGCACGTTGACTGAGATTGGGTCAAGACTCAGACTTGCTCTTTTCCCGGCAATAGCAATCTGCCTTCCGTTTGGAAAGATGTGCTGCGGGTCGGACATAGAATTGAAATCATTAATTTTCTTCGATTTAAGAGTTACCATCACCCCGTCGGGATTGAATGAAAGGCCTTCAAGGTTAACATTAGCATATTTTGGTTTGGCTGAGACATTTATCAGCTTCAGGTATAACTTACCGGCGTTTTTATCAATTGTAGCGCTTGCATAAAGGCTGTCCTGACCTATAAGTGGCTTGTTTCCCGTCAAAACCGGAACTACCTGTGTACCTTTATAGGTCGAGAATAGTTTCTGAACATAATAATTAGGAGTTCCAATTGATTTAAGATTATCGAACCAGATCAGGTCAGGGCGCCATTGCCATGCCTCGACATGAGCAAGTAAAGGTGCATAAGATGCCATGTTTACAACTTCGGCGTTGCGTTCAAGGCCTGTCATAAACGCGGCTTCTGCCAAAGCGCTGTACCAGGAGTTGCGGGATTCAGGTTCGGTAGATTCTTTCCAGTGCGCGGCATATTCTCCGGCAAATACTTTAATTCCTTTCCTGTCATAGCTATCATATCTTCCGGCATTCTTAAGAAACCATTCAGGTGGCATATAATAATGTTCATCAATCAGATCCGGGCTAAGTTTCTTAAGCTCACTCCATGCATAATCGAATAAGTTGCCTGAAGCACCCGGTCCTGCTCCCGAAACAATTTTGATTTCAGGATGTTTTAATTTTAGAGCCTTCTCAAATTCTTTATATCTCTCAATATATTGTTCGTCCCATTGCTCGTTTCCGACCCCGATGAATTTAAGATCAAATGATTTGGGATGACCCAACGACGCTCTCAGTCTTCCCCATTTGGTTGTGGCATTTCCATTAGCAAAGTCAATCAGATCCAGAGCATCCTGAATATATGGGTCAAGGTCGTTCAGAGGAACAACTTCTCCGGCATTAAACTGGCATGACATGCCACAGTTAAGGATTGGAAGAGGTTCAGCGCCAATATCTTCTGCCAGCTGAAAGTACTCGAAGAAACCCAGGCCAAAGGACTGGAAATAATCCGGAGCCAGTCTTTCCTGCATTTCAACATTCCAGCGGTTCATAATGAGCTTCCTCTCATCAACCGGACCGACAGTTGTTTTCCATTGATAACGGTTAGTCAAATCTCTGCCTTCCACGATACAACCTCCAGGAAAACGAATGAATCCGGGCTTAAGATCAGCGATCATTTGAACAAGATCATTCCTTAAACCACCAGGCCGGTTTTTCCAGGTATCTGACGGAAAGAGAGAGACATTGTCTAAATCTATTGTTCCTTTACCTGAAAGCATTATTCGAAATTGTGCTTTTTGTTCAGTTTCGGTCGCTTTAAGAGATACCTGAAATTTTTTCCAGTCAGCAGTAAAACCTGAAATTTCTCCATTGCCTATAACTGTACCCGCAGGATTTACCAGTTCCAGTTTCATTTTAAGACTTGTGTTTGCTTTTATTCTTGCATTCATGGAAAAGTTGTACTGCTCATCTTTTTTTATCCCCATTCCGCGGAAACCTTCATTTACAATTCCAAATGAGCCNNGGAGAATAAAATGTAGGTAAAGTTCTACCACTCCCATCTTTTTTTACCTGTTTCCATCCCATCATGGACAGCGGGAATTCAAACGATCTGTTTTTGATCAATTCTGCATATAGCCCACCATCGGCTGCAAAATTTATGTCTTCAAAAAAGACACCCCACATAGTTGGTTTGATGCTGGTAATAGGTTTGTTTGCACTGACAGTGATTTCCTGTGCCTGCATTTCCGGATTTGAAAACCAAAACAGAAAAACCACTATTAATACAGAGTAATGGATTTTAAGATAATTTTTCATGTGGTCAGCTTTTAGATTGTCCCGAACAGATTGAATATTTTTAGCATATAATAATTGTGCTTTTTATTATTTTGGTATCACTACCGTTTTTGCAGCATCATATAGTTTTCTGCTTTCATCTTTGAGTTTGTCTGCCGGCATCTTTATCACCTTCCTGTCGTAAGTCATTAATCCATTGCATTCAACCTCGACATCTGTTGTTTGTGTATAAACTGCAGCAGAGAGGCCTCTTAGAATATATGGCACCAGCTGTAATTGAAAACTTTTAAAAGCAGAGAATAGTGTGTCCGAATTTGCATAGGTTCTGTATCCCCAGTTGTCCTTGTTGAGCCAGGTGTGTCCCTCAAGAGGCAATCCAAGGCCTCCGTATTCACCTAGTACCAGGGCTAGTTTTGATCCGAACACCTCCGGTTTAGCCATAACCGGTCCGGGATAATTATGCAGGTCAAGCAAATGTCCTGTTTCATGAAAGCTACCACCGCTGGCGCTATTTACTAATCTTGAAGGATCTTTCAGCATTGTCCAGTTAGTAATCTCTGCTGTTTTAAACTGACCCCAACCTTCATTAAAAGGTACCCATACAACAATACAGGGTGAATTATAAAGATAATCTATAATAGCATTCCATTCTGTTCGGTAAATCTTTTCTGACTCTTCAGTTCGTGTCTTATCGTATCCTTCTTCCATCCCTGGTCGGGTACCCCACTTTCCTCCTCCAAGATCACCGCTTGGCATATCCTGCCATACCATGATTCCTGTCTTATCACAATGATAATACCAGCGAGCCGGTTCGACTTTCACATGCTTCCTAATCATATTAAAGCCCATTTCTTTAGTCTTTATAATATCATAATGAAGAGCCTCATCTGTCGGAGCTGTGTATAGACCGTCGGGCCACCAGCCCTGGTCGAGTGGTCCATATTGGAAAACAAAACTATTATTTAATTCCATTCTTAAAAACCCATTATTATCAGGTTTCAGAGATATCTTACGCATAGCAAAATAGCTTTTCACCTCATCAATAATTTTCCCTTTCCGAATCAATGATACTTTCAGATCATATAAGAAAGGATTGTCGGGTGACCATAATTTTGGATTATTTATGTGTAATTCAGTTTTTAAATTTCCCGTTGTCTCTTTTTCCGAAATTATGGTAATGCCATCCAAAGCAGAAATTTTAACAATATCCCCTTCTATAGGTTTTGCTATATCAGCAGTGACAGTAACAATCTGTTTATCAATGTCGGGAGTTAGTTTTAATAAAGAAACATAAGTTTCGGGAACTGCCTCCAGCCAGACTGTCTGCCATATACCAGTCACTGATGTATACCAAATACTATTGGGTTTGCTTACCTGTTTACCCCGTGGCTGAGGTCCGTTATCACATGGATCCCAGACACTCAGTTCGATTGAATGCTGATTGGCTTTCTTTATATATGAAGTTATATCAAAGGTAAAGGGGTCATATCCCCCCTGATGAGTCCCTATTCTAATCCCATCAATATAAACATCTGATTTCCAATCAACTGCTC
Organism: Bacteroidales bacterium; assembly: GCA_003155705.1. Taxonomy (GTDB): domain Bacteria; phylum Bacteroidota; class Bacteroidia; order Bacteroidales; family VadinHA17; genus LD21. Next base: position 23,421 of record PMEC01000051.1, on the reverse strand, counting down.
CGAAATGCAAAAGAATATTCTTCCCTTTCATTGTGACTGGAATAGAAAAATTTGTTCTGTACCATAAAATACTGTCCTTACCAACTGCTTTTTTCACACCTGAAAGGGCAGATTCAATGGCAAAAGGAACCAGAATTTTGCCCTGATAGGTTGTCGGTTTTGCTGCTGTTAATGCGGTCATTTTATAATCCCAGAGACCATTAAGATTCTTCCATTCACTTCTAACCATTTGTGGACGAGGATATTCAGGTAACGGACAGGCAGGATCTACCTTTTCAGCCCATGGAGTTGATATTTTGTCTCCAGCAATCTTCCATCCGGCTTTTTGAGCTGAAACCACCCCTTCGAACAGGATAATACCTGCAATGACCAACAAATAATTTTTCATAGTTTTCCGTTTTCTAATCTGAATAATTAAACTTATCTGATACTTTAAATGTTCATATTAATAATGGATACAATTTAAATATAAAATTCAAATATCATCCCTGAGTTTTGACAGTTTTAGAATATCTACTACACTTTTTGCCAACGTTTGTGTAAAAACATCTGAAAGAAAAAAGGTAAACAGAACTAAAATGGTGAAACAAGTTAAAAATATTTTCTATTTTTCGATTTATAAATATGACTGAATTCAAATAGAAATTAAGATCCCATCTTTATGGAAAACCTTCAGACCACTTATCTAGGGTTAAAGCTCCGGAACCCCTTGATAGCAGGCAGTTGCGGCCTCACAAATTCGATTGACAATATTAAAGAACTGGCAAATAAAGGTGTCGGGGCAATTGTCGTTAAATCTATCTTTGAAGAACAGATAAATGTTGAAATTGAGAAAGTTATCAAGACTGGCCTGGGGAATGTGGAAACCTTTACCAAGGCTCCGGATACAATTCTGAGCAAAAGGATTTATGATTATGATGAGGCATATTCCTACATATATGATTTTGCCAAAAGGAATACGCTCGAAAAATACCTGGATTTTCTTAAAGAGGCAAAAAAGTCTATAGATATTCCCGTTATTGCCAGTATAAACTGCGTTTCAAACCAGGATTGGTATTCTTTTGCAAAGAAAATCCAGGATACTAAAGTGGATGCCCTTGAACTCAATATTTATATTCTCCCTTCAGACTGGAGAAGAAGCGGAGAAGACAATGAGAGAATATATTATAATATAATCAGTGAAGTCAGGAATTATGTGACATTACCGATTGCCGTGAAAATGGGGTACTATTTTTCCTCTATTGCACAGTCAGTACAGAAATTATCTCAGACCGGGATAAAGGGTCTTGTTCTTTTTAACAGGCCATATAATACTGATTTTGATATAGATAAGATAAGTCTTAGCCATGGATCAATATACAGTTCACCGGAGGAATTCACCCATACTCTTCGATGGATATCAATACTTTCCGGACACGTAGATTGCGACCTTTCAGCCTCCACCGGAGTTCATGATCACAAAGCTTTCATTAAACAGCTTCTTGCCGGAGCAACAACAGTTCAGATCGCATCTGCTCTGTATCGTGAAGGATTTGATGTGATTCCTGAAATTCTGAATAAAACTTCAGATTGGATGAATAAACACGGATTCACTGACGTTAATGCTTTCCGGGGAAAACTGAATAAGGCAAATCTTGAAAACCCTGCAGCTATCGAAAGAGTTCAGTTTATGAAGCTCTATTCAGGGATAGAATAAAAAAACTGATAATCAGCCACAGTTTTTAGGCCGGAGTATCAACCTGGTGGATTGGTCGTAAGTGAAATATTTCCACGCCCAGTTAATAAATATTATAAGTTTATTTCTGACACCGATGATGCTCATAAGATGGATAAACATCCATACAAACCACGCGAATACACCATAAAAATGGATATAAGGCAATTCAACCACAGCAAGATTTTTCCCTACCGTGGCCATTGTTCCTAAATCCTTATAATTAAATTCCTTAAGAGGCTTAGTATATATACCTTTTATAAGATTTTCCCCCAACAGTTTTGCCTGCTGAATTGCAACTTGTGCAACCTGCGGATGGCCCGCTGGGTACTTTTCTTCAGTCATAAATGAAATGTCGCCAAGGGCATAAATATTTTCATAACCCTTTACCCTGTTAAACCTGTCAACAAGCAGACGTCCGTTTTTACCATAATTTTCAGGCGCGAGACCTTTTATCTTATTGCCTGAAATGCCTGCTGTCCATATAATCAGACCAGTACTTATTGTTTCGCCTTTATTTGTAGTGACACTTTTTTCATCACAGTCGACTGCTAAAGTACCAGTCATAACCTTGACATCAAGATTTTCAAGAAACTGTTTCGATTTCTGAGAAGATTTTTCAGACATAGCATTTAAAAGCCGGTGCGTACCTTCCAGAAGAAAAATATTAGTCTTTTTATTTTTAAGCTCGGGATAATCTTTGGGTAAAATATACTTATTCATCTCCGCCAGGGCTCCCGCTATCTCCACACCTGATGGTCCGCCGCCTATTATTACAATATTCAGCAATCTGTTTTGTTCAGCTTCATCTGTTGCAGCTACTGCATTTTCAAAATTCATGAGCAGTGAATTCCTTAAATCGAGAACCTCAGCAATAGATTTCATTCCTTTCGAATATATCTGCATCTTTTCTGAACCAAAATAAAAATTAGTTGCACCATGAGCAAGCACCAAAATATCATATCTGACCTTTCCAATTGATGTAATTAACTGTTTATTAGCTGCATCGACCTCCTCCACTGATGCTTTTCGGATATGAAAATCTTTATATTTCTGAAATATTTTACGAATTGGAAATGTAATCGAGCTTGCCTCCAAACCAGCTGAAGCTATCTGGTAAAACAATGGCTGAAACTGGTGATAATTATGTTTATCAAGCATTACGATCTGAAATTGGGAATTACGCAGTTTCTTTGCCAGGGTCAGTCCTGCAAAACCACAACCCACAATAACAACCCTTTGTTTATCTGTTTCCGGGATATTAATCATCGATTCAAATTTATTAACCCGCTAAATTAACATTTGAAACCGGTTAATAGTTCAACATAGTACCTTAAGATGCAATTAACCGGTGTTTTTGTTTCATTAAATTAAGATTTCCAATTCTTCTGATAAACAAAGTTAAGGTAGTCGTAATTTGTCTTTTAAAAAAAATTACTTTTGATCAAAATAGTAGCATTTTAAAAACTTAAAGGAGTAAAAATGAAAAAAACGGTTATACTTTTTCTGACGATAATTGCAGTCCTGCCTGCCTATTCACANNTACGCCAGAAACAACGAATTGATGCGTAGCGGACAATATAAGACCTATTATCAGACGGCTGGTGAAAACTTTGATACTAAATTAGTTACTGACGGTAAGGGCATTGGGACTGAAACATTAATAGATAAAAAGAACGAAGTTGCCATTCAGATTTTTGGTTCTATTGGTGGAGCTAAACCAACCTACAATGCGGGCGGTTTTAAGTACCCGACCGAATCCGAATTGAAAAAACTGGAAGTCTTGCCAACCTCAGAAACCAAACAAATTTCAGGATTCAAGTGTAAAAAATATACCTATACCTATAAAAAGATTTTTGGCGAGATATGGATTACTGACGAAATAAGCTTATCGAATGATCTGGGTGTTTTTCGTGCTTGTAGAATGGAAGCTCTGCACAACACCCTCTCGGTACCAGGTTTTGTTATGGAAATGACTACTGAAGATGCAAAAGGCGGAAAAACTTTAATGACGACTGTCTCTCTTCAGAATACTGAAAAATATACTCTCGATCTGAAAGGAGTGGAAATGACCACTGCTATCAATAAAGTGAATTATTATACCTTTTAAGTGAGTTGTAATTAATGCTGATTTCGAATTTTTATTACCCATTTCGGAACCGCATTGAATAATATTATCAGCACGCTGACAATAATAAAAAAAGTCAGGAAAAGGTTTATTAATCCCGGTAACATTGTTGCAGGATTATGTGTCTGAGGAAGATAGATGTTCTTTATGTTAAGAAATCCTGCTGTAAGTGTAGTTATCCCTACAAATGTTAACGGTAATATAGTTACCCAGGCATATTTTGCCCTTCCCCTGTTGATTATAAAAGAGGTACCTATGGTCAGTGCAATTGTTGCCAACAACTGATTCGCTGTTCCAAACATCGGCCAGATTGTTGATACTGTTCCGGTATAAATAAAATATCCCCAGGCAAATACTATCAGTCCGCTGGTAAAAAGATTCCCGGGCAACCAACTTGCTTTCTGAAATGGCTTGAAGATTTTACCGATAGCATCCTGTAACAGAAACCTTCCTATCCTTGTGCCAGCATCTATGGTTGTAAGAATAAAAAGTGCTTCAAACATTATTGCAAAATGGTACCAGTAGGACATAAGGCTTTTCATGCCTGGAATTGAAGAAAAGATATAAGCCATACCTACACCAAGAGAGACAGCACCTCCTGTTCTTCCCACTATTTTTTCGCCGACTTCAGCCGAAAGCTGATTTATATTTGATTCCGTGAATCCCATCCCGTGAAGTGTTGGAAGTATAGCCTGAAATTTTTCAACCGGCACATTTATCTGGAAATAGTCAAGTGGTAAAAGGCTGCAAGCAGCTACCAGGGCAAGAATGCTTACAATACCTTCAGTAAGCATCGAACCAACAGCGATGAATTTGATCTCTGATTCTTTCATTACCATCTTAGGCGTTGTCCCTGAACTTACCAATGAATGAAAACCTGAAATAGCTCCGCAAGCAATCGTAATAAACAGGTAAGGAAATAATTTACTTGGAATTATAGGACCTCCACCCTTCCCAAATTCTGTAAAAGCCGGCATTTTAATCTCTGGAGCGACAATAATAACACCTATTGCAAGTAACGCTATAACAGATATTTTCATTATTGAGCTTAAATAATCGCGTGGTGAAAGCAGCAACCAGACAGGAAGAACAGAGGCAAAGAAACCATAACCGGCTATCAGGATTGTTAATGTCTTATGGTCGAAGGTAAACCATCCTGAGACTGATGATAACGGAATGTTTCGGCCCAGAACCACGGCAAGTATCAACATAATAACACCGAAGATCGTTGCCTCGAGTGTTTTCCCTTTTCTTATCCTGAACATCCATAATCCCATAATTAGGGCAATCGGAATAGTGGATGCAATTGTAAAGGTTGCCCATGAGCTTTCAGCAAGGGCATTTACAACGACCAGACCCAGTCCGGCAAGTGCGACGACAATAATTATGATTATTGCAAAGGATGTCGTTATTCCGCTGATTTTATTAATCTCGGCATGGGCTATAGCTGCAAGTGACTTTGCATCTGTCTGAACCGAAGCAGTAAGTATAACAAAATCATGAACTGCTCCTGCCATTACGGCACCCACAAGCATCCATATGAAACCCGGGAAGAAACCGAACTGGGCTGCCAAAACCGGGCCTACCAGTGGGCCTGCACCGGCAATTGCAGCAAAATGATGCCCGAACAAAACCCACTTATTCATCGGATAATAATTCTGACCATCATAAAGCCTGTGCGCCGGTGTTTCAGCCATTTCATTTTTGACCGCAACTTTTGCAGCAACAAAACTGAAATAGAAACGGTATGCCAGAGCAAAAACCACTATTGCACCTAAAACAAATGGCATGGCATTCATAATAACCGATCTCGATTACATTATGTCCAGACAAAATTAATATTTCCGAACACCTGTGCAATCTGAATATAAAGATTCTGTTACCTGGAATAACTTTTTGCAACTTCGGAAGGAACAGTATTATATTCAAAGCAGAATTATTAAATTGCGTTTATTAATCAGAGTGAAAATGCTTTCACTTGAATGTATTGTATTCATACCTGGATAATAATAGTACAGACAAATATATTGCGCTGAAATTATGCATCTTACAAAAGTCACCGACAGGAAAACAAGACAACTGTTTCTTGACACTGCAAGAATGATTTACAAAAACGACAGAACATGGGTCTGCCCTCTTGATAATGAGATAAATGCAATATTCGACCCGGATAAAAATGCCTATTTTAAACATGGCGAACTCGAAAGATGGATACTTCTTGAAAACGACAAACCTATCGGAAGAATTGCCGGATTTATTGATTACAAAATTGCAAACTCATATGAACAACCTACAGGAGGGGTTGGTTACTTTGAATGCATAGATGATCAGAATGCTGCATCACTCCTATTTGATACAGCCAGAAACTGGCTTAAAGAAAGAGGAATGGAAGCCATGGATGGACCTATTAACTTTGGTGAGACAGATAAATACTGGGGGCTCCTGGTGAATGGATTTACTCACCCGTCTTTTGAAGTACCATATAATCAGCCATACTACAAAAAACTATTTGAAGATTATGGTTTTTGCATATATTATAAAATGGAGGGCTTTCACATAGATATTACAAAACCAATGGGGGAAAGGCACATTAAAATAGCACAATGGATCACAAACAGACCTGGTTATGAATTCAGACATTTTACCTGGAATGAACAGGAAAAATATGCCGGGGATTTTGCGGAAGTGTATAACAANNGCAAGACAATAACCAGGGCTAAAGGATTGATTATGGGTGTAATACCACAGTTTCAAAATCGTGGAATAGAATCAGCTTTCATGTTGTTCGGGAGGAAGGCTCTGGAGAAAAAACCTCAGTACACTGAAGTTGAATTATCATGGGTGGCAGATATTAACCCAAAAATGAGGAAGACTTTTAGTGCAGTCGGGGGTGTGCCGGCAAAAGACTATATCACATATAGATACCTCTTTGACAGAACAAAAGAGTATAAACGTCATCCTATACCAGAAATAAAAGTTTGAAGTTTGGAGTGCCTAAAGTTTGAAGTACTTAAAGTTTTTTAAGAATGGTGAATATAATACAATATATTTTTAAGTATCTAACTCTAAGTACTTTAGTCACTCCAGGCACTCTAAACTTATAATGCTTTTATGATAAATATTCACAAAATAATTCCGCTTTATTTAATTATAAATATCCTGTCGCTATATCGGATTGAAGCTCAGAGTTTTTCAAAAGGCAAAATTATTGATACAGTCAAATGTCTTAATCATCCTGATCAGAGCTATACACTTTATCTGCCAACCTTTTATTCTGAAAAAGCAATTTTTCCGGTAATGCTAATTTTTGATCCGGGGGGACAGGGGACTCCGGCAGTAGAGGCTTTCAGGAAAGCCGCTGAGAAAGATGGTTATATCCTTGCCTGCTCAAATAACTCCAAAAATGGATCTTTGAATGACAATTTCGCGGCAGCAGGTTACATGCTTAATGACCTGGCACATAGATTTGCACTGAATGAGAGACGGATCTGTGCAGCAGGTTTTTCAGGAGGGTCCCGTTTTGCACTTGCCCTTGCATCATCGAATAATTTCATTGAAGGGGTTATCGGTTGCGGAGCCGGTTTGCCAAATGATCAGAGCCTCATGCCCTCTGAAAAATCCTCCTTTGTTTATTATGGAATTGCAGGTAACCGGGATATGAACTACCTGGAAATGTTCGATCTGATGACATTTTTTAATAACAGAACTTCGGTTATTCCATATCTCAGGACTTTCGATGGAGGTCATCAGTGGCCATCCCCTGAAATATTACAGGAAGCTGTTGAATGGATTAACCTGCAGACAATGAAAAAGAAAATAGTAGCTGTTGATACAGCATATTTCTCATTCTGTTCTAAAAAGACAAAAACTCTGGTAAATAATCTGGTAACAGCAGGAAACCAGTACGATGCAACTAGATATTTACGGTACGCGATCAGAGATTTTTCAGGCGAACCGGTTGCACGTGATTTAACAAGATCCCTTACAGTAATTGAACAGTCAAAAGACTATAAGGAGTCAAGCCGGGAATGGAACAATATTGCTTCCCTGGAAAAAGTAAGAAATGAGAATTATATGTCGGTGTTAGGGAAAGTTCTCTCTTCAGGTTCTGTGCCCGATTCTACTGCTGCCTGGTGGAGAAAAGAGATTGGATCACTTGTAATGATGAAGGATAATGGTAATCCGCGAAAAAGTCAGATGGCCTCCAGGTTATTGAATTTCATTTCAATTCTATGCTCAGAACAGGGT
>PMEC01000051.1:0-15303 GCA_003155705.1 Bacteroidales bacterium | reverse complement strand
TGAAATAGAATGGTTCCAAATAATATTATGGTCAATTCAACTTCTTCAGATAAAGTGATTTTAAGGGAAATGATAGACTCTGATTCAGAAAGAGTGCTGGAAATATATAAAATGGGGATAGATACAAAAATGGCTACTTTCGAAACAGATATTCCGCCCTGGGAAGAATTTGATAAAAGACACATTAAACATTCACGATTCGTTATTGAGATAAAAAATAAAATTTCCGGATGGGTTGCATTATCTCCTGTATCAAAAAGAGATGCATACAAAGGAGTTGCAGAAGTAAGTATCTATATTGACGTGATAGATACAAGTAAGGGGCTTGGATCAATATTAATGGAAAAAGTTATTGCCTCATCTGAATCAAATGGCATCTGGACACTCTTCTCTGTTATCTTCCCTGAAAACCAGGCTTCAGTCAGGCTCCATAAGAAATTCGGATTCAGGATTATAGGGACCAGGGAAAGGATTAGCCAGATTGACGGGAAATGGCGGGACACAGTAATATTTGAAAGAAGAAGTGAAAAGATAGGATTGTAAACCATGAATTTAAGATCAAAAGTTAAGACGTTTTATAAAGGGATTATATTCAACTTGAGTGCAAGGAATAGTGTATTATTCACACTTTATTATAATGTGTTTTATAAACCTGAAAAAGGCTCGCTTGATGATTTCACAAGCCGGTTTTCAAAATCCCGGGAAATTGTGATAGTTGTTCAGATCGGGGCAAACGATGGGATAAATAATGATCCTTTACATAAATTTATCAAGAGAGATCACTGGCAGGGAGTGCTCCTTGAACCCCAGAAATACGTTTTCCAGAAATATCTTGAACCTCTGCACAGGAAAACACAAGGTATAACTGTAGTCAACTCCGCGCTGGATAAAGAGGATGGATTCAGACCAATTTATAAGATCTCCGTCTCCAATTCAAGGTGGGCAACAGGTCTTGCAAGTTTTGACAGGAAAATACTGGAGGAAACTGTTAAATCAGGATATATTGAAATACATGCGAAAAAAGAGGGTTGCTTTCTCCCTGAAAATAAAGATGACTTTATTGCAGAAGAAAGTGTTAAATGCATTTCCGCCGCGACACTTCTTAAAATAGGGGGAATTGAAAGGATTGACTGGCTTCAGATTGACACTGAAGGATATGATTTTGAAATTATTAAGATGTTCAATATAGGTTTAACCAGACCAACTGTTATTGTCTTTGAAAATCTTCTTCTTTCACATGCTGTTAAAGAAGAATGTTCTGACCATCTCAAAATTAACGGATACGTTTTCCGTGATTTTGGCGCCAACACACTGGCAATGAGAAACCCTCCTGAAGAGTTAATGCAGTTTTTTGATCAGAAGAAAACATGAAACTAGTGTCAAGTTAAATTTATTATGTCGTAATTATGATCATTTCGGATTTCGGATTTCGGAATGCGGATTTCGGATTATTGTGAATTTTTATTTTGCTTGCTTCTTNNCCGCAATCCGCAATAAAGAAATAGGAAAGGTTATAATATATTCTTAGCAATAATTTGTCAAAGTAAATTTTACATAACACTAGTTTTGTACAGTCCTGAATAACAGTTTTATATCAGGATCAGGAACAATTTCAGAGTCCGGATTACCTTTGACACTCAACCTGGTTATTTTATCACTTATAGCAACTTTTTCTATCCTTGTTCCTGCCGAGTCTTTAACTGATATTTCAAGGTTAAAAGTGAAGGTATTATTCTGCTGTTGCTCAATAANNAGCCATTGATGAAAGAACTTTTCAAGATTCTTTCCACTCACCTCTTCCATAACCTTTTCAAAATCGGAGGTCAAAGCATTACTATTCCTGAACCGTTCGTAAAATGATCGCATACCTTTCCAGAAGGATTCATCACCAATGTTCTGCCTGAGCATATGAAGAACCCAGGCTCCTTTCTGATAAGAATTTGCACTTAATAATTTCATCAGATCAGTTATTGTTGTATCAATTACCGGCCCAGGTGACCTTTCAAACGATCTAAGAACTCTGTCGCGGGCAGATTTCATACTTTCATTCAGTTTTTCCTTACCATACGTCTTCTCCATATAGACAGATGTAAGATAAGTGGCAAATCCTTCACTCAGCCATATATGGTGCCAATCTGCCTCAGTTACAGAATTTCCAAACCATTGATGTGCAATTTCATGAGCCATAAGACCTTCCGCATTCCCTTGCCCGGTCACGGAATTTTCAGAATAGAATATACAACCTGCATTTTCAAGACCGCCGAAAATGGTCTTAGATTGAACGTTTGCAAGCTTTTCATAAGAATAGGGTCCAATGAGCTTTGTGTAGAATGCCAATGGCTTTAAAGCAATTGAATAATCAGAAAATCCCTCTTTCCTGTTTTCCGGATAAACCCATGTCCAGACAGGTATCCCGTTCACATTCCCGGCAAGTTGAATAGCAAATGATGCAGCTCCAAATGTCATTACTTTTGTCGGCAGGGGAACATCCTCCTTCCAATGAGTGATTTTGGTTCCGTCTGGCAGGTCACTCTGTTCAACCAGATAACCACTGGCTACGACTTCATAACGTCTGGGGGAGATGATGATAAAATCAACTGTTGCCTTGTCTGCGGGATTGTCAACACAGGGCAGATAGTTCCTTGCCCTGTCAGGCCAGTGATCAGCAAAAAAAGTCCGGTTGCCAAATTTGTTTTTTGAAATTATTAAACCATCAGCAGGAATTCCTGAATAAATAAGGGTAAATTCACCAAGTGAACCGGCAAAAACCGGTGAATCCAGGGTTATATTTACCTTATTATTTCTATGATTCCATTTAATATTACCACCTGAGCAGGTTATTGATTTTATCGTCATCCCTTTGCCGGTAGAATCAACATTTTTCAGGTCAAGTTCGAATGATGAAACTGAACCATTGAATTTCAAAGTTATTCTGGCATTTCCGGCAATTACATTATCGGAGTCGTTCACATTGATATTAAACTCATAATGAACCACATCTATTAATGGATTGATTTTATAACTATCTTTTGCTGAAAGAACAACAGTAACAAAGAAAATGGTCAGGAATGATATGAATGATTTCATAGCCAGTGGTAAATTTTTAAAAATCAAAGTTAATAACCTGCAATTAACAATTCACTGACTGCGATCATTAATATTTATAAGAATCTAAGCTACCGGGTTCATGGAATTCAAATCTTTCGGTAATTGACTTTTAATTATTAGATTTGCAGTAAATAATATCAAGAATGACCTACGATTACAATACCCAGCGCAAAAGAATGGCACTGCCGGAATACGGAAGGAATGTTCAGAAAATGGTTGATCATCTTAAGACCATAGAAGACAGGGATGAAAGGAACCGTGCTGCCAAAACTATTATTCAGATAATGGGAAACCTTAACCCTCAGATCAGGGACGTGGGCGATTTTAAGCATAAATTATGGGATCATCTGGCCCTTATTGCAAATTTTGAACTTGATATTGACTCACCTTATCCGATTCCTGAACCGTCTAAATTCGTTGAAAAACCTAAACAGGTTGACTACAAGCTCGGCCCAATCCGATTTCTTCATTATGGACGTATTATTGAAATGATGATTGACGTTACAGCTGAGAAAGAGGATGGCGAGGAAAAAGAATACCTTACTACACTGATAGTAAATCAGATGAAGAAATCATATATTACATGGAACAGGGGGCAGGTACCGGATGAAGTAATTATTGGAGACCTTCTTCAACTGTCGCGAGGGAGACTAAAAATAACTCCGGGAGTGAGAATACTTGAAGCAAGGGAGCTGGTACCTCCGGTTAAGAAGAAGCCTATGGTCAATAAACAACATGGCAAGCAGCAGAATAAACAGTTCGGTAAGAAAAAAGGTTACAGCAGACATTAATGGGAACTTTCATCGTTCATGGAGGAAAATCACTGAAAGGAGAGATTACTCCACAGGGCGCTAAAAATGAAGCACTTCAGGTTCTGTGTGCAGTACTTCTTACTTCAGAAAAAGTCACAATCAGGAATATTCCGAATATCAGGGATGTCAGCAAATTGATTGAATTGCTGGGTTGCCTTGGTGTTAAAATCAATAAGGAATCTGTGTCTGTCACAACTTTCCAGGCAGATAATATCAATCTCGGATACCTGACGACAAAAGAATTCTGGGACCAGAGCATGAGCCTTCGTGGTTCAATAATGATCGTTGGCCCGCTTCTTGCACGTTTTGGGAAGGCGCTAATTCCCAAACCTGGCGGCGATAAAATCGGCCGCAGGAGATTGGATACACATTTTATTGGTTTTCAGAAACTTGGAGCTAAATTTGAATATGAAGCTTTTGATTCTTTTTTTACAATTGAAGCTGCTTCACTTACCGGAGCTTACCTGCATCTTGATGAAGCCTCAGTAACCGGTACCGCAAACATCATCATGGCTGCAGTAATGGCCCACGGCAGAACAACCATTTATAATGCAGCCTGCGAACCCTACGTTCAACAACTTTGCAGAATGCTGGTATCGATGGGAGCAAAAATTGAAGGAATAGGATCGAACCTTTTATTTATTGATGGAGTCGGAAAACTAGGCGGATGTATCCATTCCATACTTCCTGACATGATTGAGATCGGCTCTTTCATCGGAATGGCAGCCATGACTGAGTCTGAGATAACAATTAAAAATGTCTCATATGATAACCTTGGCATAATACCTGACTCTTTCGAGAGACTTGGTATATCGCTTGAAAGAAGAGGGGATGATATCTATATTCCCAGACAGGAACATTATGAAATTGAGACATTTATTGATGGTTCCATCATGACTATCGCAGACGCTATCTGGCCTGGTCTCACTCCCGACCTTCTGAGTGTCTTTCTTGTTACAGCTACCCAGGCAAAAGGAGCTGTACTTATTCATCAGAAAATGTTTGAAAGCCGGCTGTTTTTTGTCGATAAACTGATAGATATGGGAGCCCAGATAATTCTCTGCGATCCACACAGGGCTACAGTTATCGGTCACGACAGAAAGATAAGACTGAGAGGAACAACTATGTCTTCGCCGGATATAAGGGCTGGAGTTGCGTTGCTGATAGCCGCTATGTCAGCCGATGGAAAAAGTATTATCCACAATGTTGAACAGATAGACAGGGGATATGAAAATATAGATGTCAGACTAAATGCCCTTGGAGCTGACATACAGAGAATCTGATTTATAAAAATCATAGTTCATTTTCTCCCCATCTCCCTTCCCCCCATTCTCCGTTTCAGAATTTCAACTTTTCAACTCTTCAACTATTAAATTCCTAAACCCTTTAAGGCCTATACTCCATTTACTCCCTTCTTCTCCCTCTGTCAAATTGACAATCCAAAGTACTTGGCAGGTTATTTGTAAATCAATGTGTACAAACGCAGAGTATCGTGTTTCTTAACAATAAAACAGTGAAAAATGACAAAGAAAAAGAAAACTCATGTTAAGGAGAAAAAACAAAATATTATTAACGATATAACTGATAATAAAGATATTAGATCGCAATACGATCAAGGTTTCAATGACAGAAACGGAGACGGTACAGAACAATTACAAGAGGTAAGTGATAATGCTGATTCTTCGAAAGTTGAGACCGGGGCTTCAATCGCATCTGACAAAGGAGTTAAGGAGAAAGTTCCGTTTGAGGAAAAATTGGCAGAGATACAGGACAGATATCTGCGCCTTTCAGCCGAATTTGATAACTATAGGAAAAGGACTCTCAGGGAAAAAATTGAGCTCACAAAACAGGCCGGAGAGAATATTCTTATGAGCATTATTCCCGTTATGGATGATTTCGAAAGGGCCATTAAACTTCTTGAAACCGGATCGGACTGTGCATCCATGAAAAGCGGTATTGACCTTATTTACAATAAATTCAGAGAGTTTCTAAAGCAAAATGGGATAAAGGAAATTGATGCTTTAAATAAAGATTTTAATGTGGATCTTCATGATGCCGTCACAAAAGTGCCGGTACAGGACGAGTCGATGAAAGGGAAAGTCGTTGATGTTATTGTAAAAGGATACTATCTTCATGACAAGGTTATGAGACATGCAAAAGTTGTTGTTGGGGAATAAAACCTATCTGTAAATAATTCAATTTTAATAAGTACAGTTTAAATAATAAGCCAATCCTGCCAGGAAAATAATTAAAGTTCGGATGACGACAAAAAGAGACTATTACGAAATACTGGGTGTTTCAAAGAGTGCTTCAAAAGATGAAATAAAAAAAGCCTACAGGAAGCAGGCTTTGAAATTTCATCCGGATAAGAATCCTGGAGATAAAAGTGCTGAGGATAAATTTAAAGAAGCTGCTGAAGCCTATGAGGTATTAAGTAATGATGAAAAGAAAGCCAGGTATGACAGATTTGGGCATGCTGGTATGGGAAACTCCGGAAATGGTTTCAGTGGACATGGAATGACTGTTGAAGATATTTTCTCTTCATTCGGAGATATTTTCGGTGATGCATTCGGTGGTTTTGGAGGGTTCGGAAGTTCAAGGCAAGGAAGGAGGGTTAACAAAGGAAGTAACCTGAGAGTTAAGGTTAAACTAAACCTGAGTGAGATTTCCTCAGGTACGGAGAAAAAAATAAAAGTTAACAAGTATACTGTCTGTGAGGCCTGCGATGGAACCGGAGCTGATGATTCCAAAAGTTATTCGAACTGTTCGACATGTCGTGGATCGGGCCATGTGACCAGGGTTACAAATACTATGCTTGGCCAGATGCAGTCAACCTCTGTTTGTCCCTCTTGTGGTGGTGATGGGAAAATTATCACAAAGAAATGTACAACCTGCTATGGCGAAGGAATAGTTGAAAAAGAGGAGATTATCAAAATAAATATTCCGGCAGGAGTCGCAAAGGGAATGCAGATGACCTTAGGCGGAAAAGGAAATGCCCCTCGAAGAGGTGGAGTAAATGGCGATCTTCTGGTAGTTATTGATGAAGAGGAACATGAAGAACTGATTAGAGAAGGAAATGATCTCATTTATAATCTTTTCATCAGTATCCCCGATGCAATAACCGGAACACATGTGGAAGTCCCTACAGTTGATAGCAATGTTAAAATAAAGATTGAACCTGGCACTCAACCAGGCAGAATACTCAGGTTAAGAGGCAAAGGACTTCCCGAAGTTAATGGCTACGGAAAAGGCGACCTGCTGGTAAATGTCAATGTCTGGATACCAAAAAGCCTGAGCAAAGAAGATCTTAAGATCATTGAAAAATTTAAGGACTCAGAAGATTTTGTCCCTAAACCCGATAAAAATGATAAAGGCTTTTTCGAAAGAATGAGAAGCTACTTCCAGTAATCTTATTTGAACTTTTAATCATTTCTAAAGTCAGTTTTAATCGTATTGCACGCTAAGCAGGTGCAAAGCACGCAAAGTAAAACACTGTTTCCCAGTCCTTTGCCAACTTTTAGAAAATCTTCGTGATCTTTGCGGTTAATGAATTTATTATTGATTTAATTGCGGTTTTTGTTCATAAGAATTATTTATATTTACCCTCTAATCTAATTAACAGAAAAATTCCTTATGGCACTTTTTGAAGCTAAGAATATTACCAAACAATTCGGAACTCAGTTTGCTCTCGATAATGTAAGCATCTCTGTTCCTGAGCAATGTATTTACGGACTTCTCGGTCCAAACGGGGCAGGAAAGACAACCCTTATCAGGATAATCAACCAGATCACTGGTCCCGATTCCGGTGAGTTATACCTGAATGGAAAGAAACTTGTTCCTTCTGATGTTCAGATGATTGGATATCTTCCTGAGGAACGTGGCTTATACAAAAAAATGAAAGTAGGTGAGCAGGCATTGTACCTCGCCCAGCTTAAAGGACTATCCAGGGCTGAAGCAATGAAAAGGCTGAAGTACTGGTTCAGGAAGCTTGAAATTGTCGACTGGTGGGGCAAAAAAGTCGAAGAACTTTCAAAAGGGATGGCACAGAAAGTTCAGTTCATTACAACGATAGTGCATGAACCCAAACTTATAATTTTCGATGAGCCTTTTACAGGTTTTGATCCCCTTAATACTAATGTAGTAAAGAATGAAATTTTGTTTCTGAGAGAAAGAGGTGCTACAATTATCTTCTCAACTCATAACATGGGTTCTGTTGAAGAGCTCTGTGATAANNTGCAACATCATCACGAAAATAGCAGGAGTATAATGAGACTGAAAACCAAAGACAGCATCACTACTAATGACATTTTACAGACGATGATGAAGTCAGGAAAGATAATTTCGTTCAATCCATCTCTTCCATCAATGAACGAGATATTTATAAGGGTCGTTGAAGCCCGTAAAGTAAATATTGCCAAATAACCATGAAACTTTCATACTATGAACAAGATATCTATCATAATTAGAAGAGAATATATTACGAGAGTAAGAAAAAAGTCATTTATAATCATGACCCTTCTTGCACCTGTTCTCATGGGAGCTCTTATTATTGTCCCTGCACTGGTGATGAATAACCAGGATAAGAATTTAAAGAAGATTGCTGTAATTGAAGAGAGTACTCCTCTTTTTACCAATGTGATACCGGATCTTAAGGACGCAAAATTTGAATATCTGCAGAATACAAAACTCGAAGACCTCAAAAAAACTTTCGAAAAAGCAGGTTATTATGGAATTCTTTATATTTCTCCGGAGATAATTCATACACCTGATGCAATTCAGCTTATATCAAAAAATCAGCCTCCTATTGGTCTTCTGGAACACATTGAAAGCTCTCTGGAAAAGGAGATCGAACGGCAAAAGCTGCTGTCTTATAAAATCGAGAATCTCGATGAAATAATGAAAAATGTCAAGACCAAAGTTTCTGTAACGACTAAAATTATTGATGATAGCGGCGCTGTCAAACAGACCAGTACAGGAGTTGCAATGGCTCTTGCCTATATTGGCGGATTTATGATGTATATGCTTGTCTTTATGTTTGGAGCCCAGGTAATGAGAGGTGTTATTGAAGAAAAAACCAGCAGAGTAGTTGAAGTAATTATCTCTTCAGTCAAGCCCATACAGTTGATGATGGGAAAGATCATAGGTATAGCGCTTGTTGGACTAACTCAGTTTATGATATGGGTTCTGCTTACACTGGCAATAGTTACCGTCATTAAATCATCTGTAGTACCAAAAAGTACAAAACAGGAAATTATACAGAATATGCCGCAAAACCTTATGTCGAATAACACTCCACAGGTTTCTGCAAACAACCAGCCTGCATCTTCACCGATGAATTTTTCCCCTGAATTTCAAAAAACTTTCTCGAACGCAATGAATCAGCCCTGGGGGTTAATTATTATATGTTTTATATTCTACTTTGTAACAGGGTATCTTCTTTACGCCTCAGTTTTTGCGGCAATCGGATCTGCAGTTGATAATGAAACTGAAACACAACAGTTTATGCTTCCTGTTACTATTCCTATAATCCTTGGGCTTATGATTGCAATGGGAACTATGACGAACCCTGAGAGTTCTCTTTCATTCTGGTTTTCGATGATACCGCTCACCTCTCCTATTGTAATGATGGCAAGAATTCCATTCAATGTACCATACTGGCAGATTGCCGTCTCGATGTTCATAATGCTTATCACTTTCGGTGCATTTGTCTGGATGGCTGCTAAGATATATCGTACAGGAATTCTTATGTATGGTAAAAAAACATCGTGGAAAGAGATGTGGAAGTGGCTGAGATACAGTGGCTGATAAGATAAAAACAAAAAGTAAAAAGTATTTTAATGTCCAAGATTCTGGTCATAGATGATGAGAAATCGATCCGGAATACTTTAAAAGAGGTACTGGAATATGAGAATCACCAGGTAGATCTTGCCGAAGATGGCCCTACCGGACTGGATCTTTTTGCTGCTAATTCTTACGACGTAGTTCTTTGCGATATCAAAATGCCAAAGATGGACGGGATTGAGGTACTCTTCAAAATAAATGAGAATAGCGCCGATATTCCGGTTATAATGATTTCCGGTCATGGGAATATTGATACTGCTGTTGAAGCGATCAAAAAAGGGGCATACGACTTTCTGGAAAAACCCCTGGATCTGAACAGACTTCTGATCACCATAAGAAATGCAATGGATAAGTCGAGACTTGTTACTCAGACTCAGGTACTGAAAAACAAAGTCAGCCGGATGTATGAGATCGTTGGCGAATCTGAACCCATCAGGTTGGTAAAATCCATGATCGATAAGGTAGCCCCGACTGAAGCCAGAGTACTAATAACAGGTGCGAATGGTACCGGAAAAGAGCTGGTTGCCCACCAGATCCATGAGAAAAGCACCAGAGCTAAGGGTCCTTTTGTTGAGGTGAATTGTGCTGCAATACCTTCTGAATTGATTGAGAGTGAATTATTTGGCCACGAGAAAGGATCATTTACCTCTGCTATTAAACAGCGCATTGGCAAATTTGAGCAAGCCAATGGAGGAACTCTTTTCCTCGATGAGATTGGCGATATGAGTCTGTCAGCCCAGGCAAAAGTTCTTAGAGCTCTTCAGGAGAACAAAATCACAAGAGTGGGTTCCGATAAGGATATTCATGTAAATGTCAGAGTAGTGACAGCTACTAATAAAAATATAAAGAAGGAGATCGAGAATAATAGCTTCCGCGAAGACCTTTATCACAGATTAAGTGTGATCCTGATATATGTACCTACACTCAACGAAAGGCAGGATGACATACCTATACTCGCTGAACATTTTAACTCACTGATCTGTAATGAATATGGTATGAGTAAAAAGAATATCTCAAATGACGCCATTGAAGAATTACAGAAGATCGAGTGGACAGGAAATATAAGGGAGTTCAGGAATGTTCTTGAGAGACTTATTATTCTTTGTAAGGATGTAATTACCGGCAAGGATGTCATCGATTATGCCCGTCCGGTTTCCGGAAATAATGTTTAATTCTCTGTGGCTATCTGTGTGTATTCTGCGCCACTCTGTGCAACTAATAAGAACTTACACAGAGTACCACAAAGAAGTTCACAGAGACCCACAGAGAAAACTAATTATTTATGTACAGGATAGAAAAAGACAGCCTTGGTGAAAAACAGATACCGGCGGAGGCATTATATGGAATTCATTCCCTGAGGGCAAAAGAAAACTTCCCGGTGGATATTTTATTCCCTGTAGAATGGTACAAAACAGTCGGCGTCACAAAATTAGCATGTTATAAAACTTATAAGAAATTCCGAGAAGCAGCTTCTGAAAAGTTTGGTGAAAATATTCCCGTAAAAATTATTGATAATAAAATTATTGATGCACTGATTGATGCTGCTGTTGAAGTTGCAGAAGGAAAATATTTTGAACATTTCATTGTACCGGCCGTTCAGGGAGGAGCCGGAACAAGCATAAACATGAACGTCAATGAAATAATTGGGAACGTTGCTATGCATGAGTTGGAGAATAAGTGTAAAAAATACACTTATATTGATCCCATCGAACATGCTAATATATACCAGTCCACGAACGATGTAGTTCCCACTGCACTGACAATAACAGTTATGAAAATGCTCCAGGTGCTTGAAGACAATATAAACAAGCTTAGGCAGAAGGTTGAAGAATATGAAAAAAGCAGCCGCACAAAGCTAAGGCCGGGATACACCCAGATGCAGGAGGCAGTTCCTTCATCTTTTGGTCTTCTTTTCAGCGCATATAACGAAGCATTGTCACGCGATTGGTGGAGAGTGTCAAAATGTTCTGAAAGAATTAAAGTTATAAATCTTGGAGGAGGGGCTATTGGAACGGGATTATCGGTCCCTCGGTATTTTATTATGGAAGTCGTTCCGGAATTAAGGAATCTGACTGGTCTTCAACTTACTCATAGTGAGAACCTTTCAGACGCAACGTCTAATCTTGACAGGTGGGTTGAGATACATGCCACATTAAAGGCTCACGCTGTCAATCTTGAAAAAATGGCAAGTGATATAAGAATTTTATCATCCGATATTGCCGGAGAAAAATTGTTAACAATTCCTGAAAGACAAGTCGGTAGTTCAATTATGCCTGGTAAGATAAATCCTGTTATTCCCGAGTTTATTATTTCAGCGGCACACAAAGTCTATTCAAATGATGTTTTGATCAGTTCACTTTGCGGACAGGGTTGCCTTGAACTAAATGCATATCTTCCCACTATTGGTTTTGCATTAATTGAAAGTCTAAATCTTTTAATATCATCTGATTACGCATTATTGAATAATCTTTTTACAGGGATTGTCGTGAACGAAGAATCTGGTTATAATGCTCTTATTAACAGCCCTTCTGTGACAACTGCCCTGAGCCCTCATGTTGGGTACCACAAAGCTGCCGAGTTAGCCATCCTGATGAGGGAGAAGAAGATTAATATTTTTGAAGCCAACAGTCTTCTTAAGATTATAGATGAAGAGAGACTAACTACCATTCTTAAACCAGCCAATCTTATGAAATTGGGATTTTCATTTGAAGATCTTGCCCATTAAATGTTTTGGAAAATGCCTTATGCAACGGTTGAAAAGAAGGTATCCGGATATCCATCCAACTTATTTTTCATTCTGCTGATTTTTGGGATAGTCTTCAGTCTTATTTCCATTGCAAATCATTATTTATTCCGCACTTATGCATTAGACCTTGGAGTTTATAACCATGCATTGTACTCATTGTCAAATTTCAGGGAACCCAGGTTCACACTTGGGTTGGAGGGTTATGACATAAGTTTCTGGGGAACTCATTTTTCTCCAATAACAATAATATATACACCATTTTACTTCTTATTTGGGTCGTATACATTATTAATAATCCAAATAGTTGCTATCCTCCTGGGCGGTGTCGGAATATACCAATATTCAATCGGAAAGTTAAATTCCCCAAAAATGTCACTATTAATTCTTATTTGCTTTTTCAGTACCTGGGGAATTTATTCGGCGCTTTCGTTTGATTTTCACAATAATGTCATTGGGGCAATGTTAATTCCGTGGTTCGTTTATTTCCTAAAAAAGAAAAAGGTGTCAGTATCATTATTGCTCTTTTTACTTATAATAAGTTGCCAGGAGAATGTGGCTCTCTGGATGGTATTTATTATGGTGGGTTTTATAACCAATGAACTGTTCTCAAAAAATTACCTTAATGATTTAAAGTCCCTGTATTTTCATTTGTTCTTAATGGTTGTTTCAATAGCCTATTTCCTGATTGTCATCCTGATTCTAATGCCACATTTTAATCAGCAGACTCCACAATTTTTCCGGTATTCACTTCTGGGCAATTCATTTACAGAAATTGTGGCATCTATTGTTAAATATCCCGGATATGCGATTAAACTCATTTTTACCAGCTCTGCTTCGACTGAAATTGGCCATGGAATAAAAGCCGAATTTAATATAATGGTACTTCTTGCCGGTGGGATATTTCTATTATATAAGCCACACTACCTGATAATGTTAATTCCTGTTTATATTCAGAAAATGCTTAGCAACGATCCGGTCCTGTGGGGAATTGATTTTCATTATTCCATTGAATTTGTCCCAATAATCAGTCTTTGCCTTATTGATTCCCTTGCATCACTTGATCTAAACAGAAAGGTTCTTAAAGGTGTACTGATCATAGTTATGATTTCAACTTGTGCTTCTAACATCAAAACCATGTTAACAAGGAACTCATCATGGTATCAAAAAACAAATACCATTTTTTGGCAAAATGGACATTATTCTTCAGGATTAGATCTTGAAAAAGTATATGGTACGATAAAACTAATTCCGGAAAAAGTTGCCGTGTCAGCAAGTTCCCCGCTTATACCACATCTTTGTAACAGAGAGAAAATATACCAGTTTCCCGTGGTCAAAGATGCTGAGTACATTGCTATTTTCAAAGGATCCAGAGGTGTTTATCCAATTGATTCTGAAAGGTTAAAAGAAGATATAGAATCTTTCAGAAAAGACAGTGAATACATTATCGTTCAGGAGAATGAAGATATTATCCTGATAAAGAGAAAAAATCTTTGACAGTGTCCTTTGGTTTCGAAAGACTGATCGTAAATCCATTTTTTGATATTCTACCTTAAGAATCGGATCATGTATCTGCAGATTAATTTGTTAATTTTGCGTGAAATATTTCANNACTACCGACCCTGTAAAAAAATCATTTGAAATAACTGGCTTTGGACCGGTTATCCTGATCGATACAGCTGGTATAGATGATACTGGTGAACTAGGTAAGAAAAGAGTTGAGCGTTCCATCAGAACTATTGAAATTGTAGACCTTGCCCTTCTCCTGGTGACATACAACTCATGGGGAGAATATGAAGATAATCTTATTAAGGAGTTTACGAATCACGATATACCATATTTAGTAATACATAACAAGTCTGACATTGAGGTGCCAACCGCTGAGTTTAGAAGATATGTTTATTCCATTACAGGACAATACCCTTTTGAATTCTCTTCACTTGACAAAAGAAATTATGAGCAACTTATAGGCCTGATCAGGGAGACTGTACCTGAACTTTCATACAAGACTACATCTTTGCTGGGTGATCTTATTAAGTACGGCGACATCGTTATTCTTATCACACCTATTGATGTAGAAGCACCGGCTGGTCGCCTGATCCTTCCCCAGGTGCAGGCAATAAGAGATATCCTTGATAATGATGCTGTTGCCATTGTCCTTAAAGAGAGGGAAGTCGATGCTTTCCTGAAAAAAACCAAAATCAGGCCGGCCCTGGCAATTACCGATTCCCAGGTATTTGTGAAAGCCGATGCTTCAATACCTGCAGATATTCCCCTTACAAGTTTCAGTATAATGCTTGCCCGGTTCAAGGGTGATTTTGATAGTTATTTAAAAGGCACTCCAAAGATCTCAGAACTTAAAGATGGTAACAGAGTTCTACTGCTTGAATCATGTACGCATCATGTTGCCTGTGATGATATAGGAAGAACAAAAATACCAAGATGGATATCTAACTTTACTGGTAAAAACCTTGACTATGATGTTGTTGCAGGATTAGATGCATTGCCAAGGCCAATTACCGATTACTCACTTGTTATTCAATGCGGTAGTTGCATGATTACCAGGAAACAACTTCATAACAGGTTAATCCCCGCGATTAAAGCCGGTGTACCTGTAACAAATTATGGTATGGCAATAGCCTATACTCAGGGAATTTATAAAAGGGCAATCGCTCCTTTTACAAAAGGAGAACAAGTTGATAATACTTACCTTTAATTCACTGTGTTTATAAGATTACATTATCCTGTTTCACTTTTTGATATTCACCTCTCCCTATATCCCTCTCCCAAGGGAGAGGG